>CAYFUQ010000029.1:0-26182 GCA_964346415.1 uncultured Proteiniphilum sp. | reverse complement strand
CTATTGTGCCACTATTGTGCCACTATTGGGTTGTCATTGGATCACCTATTGGAAACTATAATATCAAGACCGCAACGGCTTCATCTTCCAAACTAATATCCATTTTAGTAATATTATCCATAGCTTCTTCTTTTACTTCACCATCCTTTCAAATAATAGGGATTTAAATCAGCTAATTAATTTTTCATTACTTTCAACTACCCCTCGCATCAGCACTGGGCTCAATGGTTTAACTATTTCTTTTAGTTGTTCATTAATTCTTTTTCTTGTTTCCAACGTATGGTACATAGTTACAATTGCTTTTTGCACAGTAATATCTGGAATTGGGAGCTTTACATTGCACATATCTTCCCATGTGAATGTTTCTCTTGCACTACCCCATGAATGAAAACGTGCATAACGGTCCACCTCATCTCTCTTCAAAAATAAATGAAGAAATTCGGGAAGTAAAATATTTTTATCCTTTACTTTAAAAGTTACATGAATAGAAGAAATGATAATTGGATGCTTGAATTTAGATAAACAAACTACCAATACTTTTTCATTATTAGTGGTTTGGACAAATCCAAATTCGTCATGCCTAACTATTCGATAGTTTTTTAAATTATTCATATTTACTTTTGAACTTGGACTCCTAAATTCTTTTAAAACACTCATCCCCATAACATCTTTGAGAGTATCTTCGGTATTCCTCTCTTCCGTTCGTTCAATATAATCACCTAATAATTTCTGCTCCTCAGTTTTTATCAAATCCTCTATATAAGTATCACAAATCAACTGCAAATCACCTAGGCTCTTTTCATATACTTTTTGGTTATTCATTAATCCATTGTATATAGCCACATATTTGCGTTGCTCTTCAATGGGAGGAATGGGTATTTTCACATCACATAATGTCTCCCAATCAAAAGTTTCTCTGGCACTTCCCCATGAATTGAAACGAGCATATCTATCAAACTCTTCACGATTGAACCATAGAAATAAATATTCTGGTATTAATTTATTTTCATCATTAACTGAAAAAACCTGATAAGCAGGTGACAAAATAGCCTCATCTCCTTCAAATAGTGCAATTGTTATTTTATTACCATTCCTTGAAGTCACAGGGCTATATGCAAATTGATTTTTTTTAATCACTCTATATACGGACATATCTGTATTAGTTATGTTCGCTACTGATTTGATAAACTTCTTCTGAATACTTACACCTAATAGGTTTTTTACTCTTAAATCTGTATTACGCTCATTCACCAAATGAATATAATCACCTATAGATTTATATATACTATTGCTTTTCATTTCTTTTCTTTATTGTTTCTTCTAAAGTCTTCAAATCTTCCAAGTCTGCTTTCTTTGCTTCAAACTTTTTTCGTTGCTGATCAAATTGGTCGTATATGTTATTCACTTTATTCTTCATCTGCTTATTTGAAACACTACCTGCATTTTTTAGCACAACTTTTTCATTAAATTCTAAAAGTCTATCCACATTATCTCTCCAATAATCAAGAGTAAGGTCTTTTCTGCTTTTAACTCTAAGCTCAGCTGTTTCAAGGAAGATGACAGTCAGTCTGTTCAGCTGATCTATCTCATCTTCTTTTAGATAGTTCTTTGCTATCAGAATATCTTGTTTGCGCACCACATTACCCTTCCATGAAGTCAAACCCATATTAGACTGCTCTGCATCTGCCCTATTAAGTATTAATTCAGCCGCCGTTTGATTAGTAATCGCATAGAGAAGCTTATTTTGAGTTTCGGCAAAGAACATCTGTGTAACTTTGTCACTTGCATCATAATCACTACTTAAAGCCAACAAATCACGTACTTTCTGATAAAACCTCTTTTCAGAAGCTCGTATATCCCGAATTCTACCTAGCAGTTCATCAAAATAATCGGGGCGACCATCAGGGTTTTTCAATCGCTCATCATCCATCACAAACCCCTTGATCATGTATTCCTTAAGGTTTTTGTTTGCCCATATCCTAAATTGAGTTCCTCGCTTACTTCTTACCCTAAATCCTATAGCAAGAATCATATCCAATGAGTAGAAAGTTACCTCGTATTTCTTGCCGTCAGAGGCAGTTGTAAAGTAATTCTTTACAACTGAAATGTCATCTAACTCGTTGTCTTCCAGTATGCTTTTTATGTGCTGCCCAATGTTTTGCTTGGAGGTGTCAAAAAGTTCTGCCAGCTGATTTTGGTTCATCCAAATGTTACCATCTTTGGCCATTAAGACTACGTTGGCTTTGCCATCATCTGTATTGTAAATTATTATATTTTTTTCGTCTTCCATGTTGTCAATCTTCTAATGGATATCCTAAAACTTTAAATGCATTTATTAATTCTTCCTGTGAGGCTTTTTCTTCTTTTAATAGTACTTTAAACTCCTTTTGTATTCGTTTCATCTCTGTATTGAAATCAATTCCACTATCTCGGTCCACAAACTCTATATACTTACTTGGAATCAAAGAGAAGTCATTGGCAATTACTTCTTCATACTTTGCAGAGTAGCAATATTCGGGTACATCTTTGTATTTATCGGTATAATCTAATTGTTGCCAGTTGTGGTAGTTGTCAGACACTTTAGTTATTTCATCATCCGATAGTTCAATGAACTTCTTCTCGAATTCAACTCCCCATCGACGTAAGTCCATAAAAAGTATTTCACCGGTTCGGTCTCGATATTTCTTTAATTTACCATTAATTTCTACGGTACGCTCTTTTTTATTCTTATTTAAAATCCAAAGTGTAACACTAATATCTGTTGTGTAAAATGTATCTCTTGGAATAATTATAATTGATTCCACCATGTCATTTTCAATCAACTGTTTTCGGATTTTATATTCTTCTCCACCCCCGCTGAGTGCACCATTAGCTAATATGAAGCCGGCAACTCCATTTTCGGAGAGCTTGCTTGCCATGTTTAGAATCCAGCCGTAATTGGCATTTGAACGAGGGGGGACTGCATAGCCACGCCAGCGAGGGTCGTCGAGCAGTTCGTTGTCGGCACGCCAGTCTTTTTGATTGAAGGGCGGATTTGCCATGATGTAGTCGGCTTTCAGATCTTTGTGCTGGTCGTCAAGAAATGTGTCGGCTGCCTTGTTGCCCAAGTTGGCGGATATGCCGCGAATGGCAAGGTTCATCTTTGCCAGTTTGTAGGTGGTGTTGGTATATTCCTGCCCGTATATGGAGATTTCTTTTTTGTTTCCATGGTGTGCTTCTATAAATTTTATACTCTGCACAAACATACCTCCCGAACCACAAGCGGGGTCATAGATGATGCCTCTGTATGGCTCTATCATTTCGGCAATCAGGTTTACGATGCTTTTAGGGGTGTAGAACTCGCCTTTGCCTTTCCCCTCTGCCAGTGCAAATTTTGAGAGAAAGTATTCATACACTTTGCCCACCACATCTTGTTTGGGGTCTTTGTTGGTGTCTATATCATTTATGGTGTCAAGCAGTGAGGAGAGTTTGGTTACATCCAGTCCCAATCGTGAGAAGTAGTTGTCGGGCAATGCTCCTTTCAGTGCTTTGTTGTCTTTTTCAATTGTGTGAAGGGCTGTGTCAATGAGCAGTGCAATGTCGTTTTGTTTGGATTTCTTTATCAGATAACTCCATCGACTTGTCTCTTCAAGAAAGAACACATTGCTCATATTGTAGAAGTCGGGCATTTCGATATACTTTTCTTTGCCTTCGGCAATGAGCTTTGCCCGGTGTTCTTCAAACTTATCGCTTGCAAACTTCAGGAATATAAGACTTAAAACAACGTGTTTGTATTCGGCAGGTTCTACACTGCCTCTTAGTTTATTGGCAGCATCCCAGAGTGCTACTTCTATGGGTTTTTCCTTCGTGTCTTTTTTTGCCATTATGATATTTAAGTTCTTAAATTAAATTTCTAAATAATAATGGCATAAAGTTAATGAAGATTTGACTGCTGACCAAAAAGGATAAAGGTTAATTGTCTATTTAAACAAACTCACCACAAAACTCCCAAACAGCAGAACAAGCAGCGCGGCAATAACTGCCAATAGAATCAAAATCCACTTGAGTGCCTTCAACACTGATGCAATACCGTAGTTGCGCTGCTCTGCCGAGCGCTGGAAGAAATGGAGTGCGCCCATGGCGACAATCATGAGGTCGTCGAGCCAGCCGGCAAGCGGGATGCTGTCGGGGATGAGGTCGAGTGGCGCAAGGGCGTAGATGACGGACAGAATGAGTGTTGCCCATGCGCCGGTCATGCTTTTGCGTTTGGTTGGCTGATTTGTCATGGGGCAAATTTACATCATTAGATTGAACTGCAAAAATTATCTCTTCTTTCTATCAACACTTTTTAATATTGTTTGTTTATCATACATTAAACTAATACGTGCCGCCGGCATCTTAATACTATCTGCATTTAACAAAAACTGAAAAGAATGAAGAATTTAATATTTACCATGCTGTTGCTTGTGTTGACTGCAACGGCATATCCGCAAAAGAAGAATACTATGAACTACGAAAATCAATGGAAAGAGGTGGAGGCAATGGAGAAGAAGTCGCTGCCAAAGTCGGCTGCCGGGGTGGTGGATGCGATTTTGAAGCAGGCAATTGCTGATAAGAATAGTCCGCAGGTGATTAAGGCGCTTATTCATCAGGCGAAGTATGAGGCGACAATCGACTGGGAGGATAATACCGCTGTGTTTGACAATCTGAATGATATGCTGGCTAAGAGCAAGGATGGGGTGGAGCAGGCTGTGTTGCACTCTATGCTGGGGGAGTTGTATTATGATTATTTTAGCTCGGATATGTGGGCGGTAAATGAGCGTACTCGTCTGAAGGGTGTTGTGCCGGAGGATATGAAGGAGTGGAGCTCGAATATCTTTTTTGATAAGGTGGTGGAGCACTTTTTGGCTTCGGTTGAGCAGCGGGAGTTGCTTGAGAGGACTGATGTGGAGGATTATGCGGCGGTGATTAATTTGGGTAAAGATTCGCGCCGCTTGTATCCTACGTTTTATGATTTCTTGTTGCAGCGGGCAATGGGTAATATGAGACGCCTTAGCCCTGATAAGGATATGTCTGTTTTGCTTGCCGCTAAGGGGATTGAACCTAAGTCGCTGTTTGCTTCGGCGGAGGAGTATGGTGCACTGAACTTTGATATTGGTGAGGAGGAGTATGGCTTTTGGGCATTGGAGATGTATCGTCGCCATTTGGTGTCGCTCAGCGAGCGGGGCATGGATGAGTCGGTGATGCATGTGGAGTTGAAGAAGCTGGATCATTTGCGTGGGATGTCGTCGGCGCACAAGGCGTATGCGTTGCCTGCGCTGGAGCGTATGCTGAAGCAGTGGAGGGATGAGCCTTACAGTGTGGAGGTGGCGGCGAAGATGGCGGAGATGTATGTGAATGAGTTGCGTCAGGAGGAGGATGAGAAAGAGTTGGATGTCAAGACGGAGGCACTGTATCGTTTTATTAAGAGTGAGATTGATCGCAATCCTAAGTATGAGCGGATTGGGTTACTGGAGAATCGTTTGCTTGAGTTGACGCGTCCGTGGTTTGAGGTGGGGGGTGCCGGAACTTATGTGCCGGGAAGTAAGAAGGAGTTGACAATTAAATATAAGAATGTGCGGGATGCGAAGGCATCGTTGTATCGGGTGGAGTCGCCTGTGGAGTTGTTTCAGAGTAATTACTATGGTGCGGATAAAAAACTGAAGCGGACGCTGGTGAAGAGCTGGCAGGTGGATATGCCGCAGTTGGAGCCTTACAAGAGTGGCGAGATGAAGTTGGCACTTGATGTGGATGAGATGGGCAGCTATATGCTGGAGTTTGAGCCGCAGAGTGATTATAGTGTTAATAACTCGCAGGCTTATCATTTTGTGATTTCTGATTTGGCTGTCTTTTCGCGGTTGGCTGGGGAGAACAGGTATGAGTTTTATGTGGTGAATCGTGTGTCGGGCGAACCGGTGCAGGATGCCACAATTAATATATATAAGTTGCCGGGCAACTGGCGTTCGTCTAAGCTGTCGCTGGATGTGGCGTTGAAGACGGATGCGTCGGGACTGGCGGTGTATGATAAGAAGATTCCCAATAATGATGTTTACTATCAGGTGGTGAAGGGGGCGGACAGTGGTTCGTCGCTGAATAGTCTGGTACGGAATTATTATTATTATAGGAGTTCGTCGCCTTCGAGTGAGAGCAGGGAGCAGGTGGCGATGTTTACAGACAGGAGTTTGTATCGTCCGGGGCAGATGGTTTATTTTAAAGCGATTGCTTCGGTTATAGAAGGGGAGCGTGCATCGGTTGTGGCAAACAAGAAGCTGGAGATGATTTTGCGTGATGCAAACGGGCGTGAGGTGAGTAAGCAGACACTGACTACCAATGAGTATGGCTCGGTGGCGGGTGAGTTTGTATTGCCGCAGGGTGTGCTGAATGGGCAGTTTTCGATTGTGACTGAAAAGGGTTCGGTTCATTTTAGAGTGGAGGAGTATAAGCGACCGACTTTTGAGGTGAGCTTTGATAAGATTGAGGAGACATATAAGTTTGGTGAAGAGATTACTCTGAAGGGTAGGGCTGAGAACTACTCGGGTGTGAAGTTGCAGGGTGCTTCTGTGAAATATAATATTGTGCGCAGCAGGATGTGGGGACGCTTCTGGGGCGTTGGTTCGGGCAGTCAGTTTGCCGAAGGTATGGCTGTGACTGATGACAATGGTGAATTTGAAATAAAGTTTACTCCGCAGAAAAGCGACAGTGAGGGCTATGGTCGTCAGGTTTATTCGTTTGTGGTAGAGGCTGAGGTGACCGACGTGAACGGCGAGACGCAGATGAGCAATTACACCGTGATGGTGGGTGATGTGTCGATGATTTTGTCGGTGAATATTGCCGATAAGATGGAGAAGCAGGGCAAGAACCCAATCACATTCACTGCTTCCAATCTGGATGGTAAGGAGATTGAAGCTAAGGGTAGTTACTCGGTTTATGCGGTAAAGGAGAATGACTCAATCGGCAAAGAGGTTTTGAATGGTATGTTTGAAACTGGTGAGCAGCCTGGGTTGAAAAAGGAGTTGGATAAGTTGGCGTCGGGCAAGTATCGCATCCAACTGAAATCGAAAGATGATAGTGGTAATGATGTGGAGGCGGAGAGTGATTTTGTGCTCTTTTCGTATGCTGATAAGCGTCCGCCGATTGAAACGAATGAGTGGTTATTGCGCAAGCGTACGGCGTTTGCCAAGGGGCAGCCTGCAGAGATTATTCTGGGGGTGTCAGACAAGGATGTGCATGTGTTGTATGAGTTGTATCAGGGTGTTGATTTGCTGGAAAGGAAGTGGATGCGTCTGAGCAATGAGAATCGTACGTTCCGTGTGGATTATAAGGATGAATATAAAGAGGGTGTAACGCTGTTTCTTACTTATGTGAAGGGTGAACGGTTTTACAGTCATCATATAGATATTACAGTTGAGAGTAAACGCAATGATCTGGATGTGCAGCTGGATGTGTTCCGCGATAAGGTGCGTCCGGGCAGTGATGAGGAGTGGAAAATCTCTGTGAAGAATATGAAAGGGAATGCGACACCGGCTGAGGTGTTGGCGTCGATGTATGACTTTTCGCTGGATCAGATTTATCAGTCGTCGCCCTGGGTACTGAGCAGCGGGGCGAGGGGTGTCTATCGTTCTGCGATGCAGCTGAGGTCTGACCGCTCGTTTGGGTCGGATTGGAGTAGTCATTACTTTGGTTATACCTCGAAGAAGGTTGCGAACTTTGCTTTTGATCGTTTCAATTGGTTTGACTTTTCGATAAGTCCGTTTTATGTAACGGGGTATGGTCGCGGTAGAATGTTGGGCGGCACTCGTTCAGCTATGAGTATGGTGATGAGTGAGGCTGCGCCGTTGTCGCCACAGGCGGATATGGGTGTAATGGAGGAGGTGCTGCTGGAAAGCAAGGAGTTGGTGATGGAGGATGCGCTGGAAAGCGGTGATGCATCGGAGGTTTCGCAGGTGCGTCGCAACTTTGATGAGACGGCGTTTTTCTTCCCGCAGTTGCGTACCAACGCGGATGGGGAGACGTTGATAGCCTTTAAGGTACCTGACAGTAATACGAAGTGGCGCTTCAGGGTGTTGGCTCACGATAAAGAATTGAATGTGGGACAGGCGGAGGCATTTGCTGTTTCGCAGAAGGAGTTGATGGTGACGCCCAACTTGCCGCGCTTTGTGCGTCATGGCGACAGGACGTCTGTCTCTACCAAGATATCGAATCTTTCGGAAGGGTCGTTGAGTGGTTCGGTGCGACTTGAATTCTTTAACGTGCTGACTGATGAGGTTTCAACTGCCATTTCGCTTGACAATCAGGTGCAGGAGTTTGCTCTGGAGCAGGATGCATCGGGCAGTGCGGTGTGGACATTTGATGTGCCTTCGGATATTGAGTTGCTGGGTGTGCGCATTGTGGCGCAGAGTGACGGGTTTAGTGATGGTGAGCAGCATGCATTGGCAGTGTTGCCAAACAGGATGTTGGTGACTGAGAGCATTCGCATGGATGTGAACGGCAGTGAGGATAAGAAGTTTGTGTTTGACAGGCTGGCTAATCAATCGTCGGAGACGAGAACTGATTATCGTTTGACGCTTGAGTTTACTTCTAATCCTGCGTGGTATGCGGTGCAGGCGTTGCCGGTGTTGGGAGAGCCTGACAGTGATAATGCGGTGTCGTGGTTTGCGGCTTATTATGCCAATACATTGGGTGCTCATATTGGGAAGACTTATCCTAAGGTGTCGGCAATGATTGAGGCGTGGAAGAAGCGGGGCGGTACGTCGGAGACGTTGCATTCTAATCTGGAGAAGAATGAGGAGCTGAAGGGTGTGTTGCTTGAGGAGACACCGTGGGTGCTTGAGGCTAAGAATGAGTCGGAGCAAAAGCAGCAACTGGCGTTGTTGTTTGATCTGAACCGCAGCAGTCAGCTTACCGCCAAGGCTTTGGATAAGTTGAAGGAGTTGCAGCACAATCAAGGTGGTTGGACGTGGTTCAAGGGTTTTTATCCTAATGTGGGGATAACGCAGTATATATTGTATGGTTTTACCCAGCTGGAGCAGCTGCAGGCGATGGATGTTTCCGGTGATGTGCACTATATGCAGAAGCGTGCGGTGGATTATATCGACGCGGAGGCGATTCGCAGGTTTGAACAGTTGAAGAAGTGGAACAAGGATTGGAAGAATATCAAATCTATTTCGACGGTTGACCTGGAGTATCTGTTTGTACGCATGGGATACGAGGAGCAGAAGCCTGATCGTGAGGTGCGCAAGATGATTGATTTCTACACGGGTGTGGTTGAGAAAAACTGGACCGGTTTTAGTTTGTATCAGCGTTCGTTGATTATTCAGCTGATGCATAATAAAAGCAAAAATAAGCTTGTGAATGAGATGCTTGCATCTATGCGTGAGCATGCAACTGTGAACGAGGAGATGGGTATGTTTTGGGCGAACAATCGTGCGGGTGTGTTTATGTCGCAGTCGGCTGTGTCGGTGCATACCTTTATTATGGATGCTTTCCGTGTGACTGGTTCATCGGCAGAGGAGATGGATGGCATGAAGCGCTGGTTGCTGAAGCAGAAGCAGACGCAACTGTGGGAGTCAACTCATGCTACGGCGGATGCAGTGTATGCATTGCTTAGCACGGGTAGCGACTGGTTTGCATCTGAGGGTGAAACTAATATTTCGCTTGGTGGTGTGAAGGTGGAACCAACGAGCAAAGATATTGGCACCGGATATATAAAGGAGAGCTGGAGTAAAACTGAGATAGTTCCCGAAATGGGGAACGTGGAAGTTTCGCACAAGGGAGAGGGTCCTGCATGGGGTGCTTTGTATTATCAGTACTTTGAGGAGATGGATAAGATTGAGGCGGGTGACGGTTCGCTGAATGTGAACAAGGAGTTGTTTGTGGAAATTAACGACGGTAATACCAAAAAACTTGTTCAAATCACTGAGGATAATCCGCTGAAGGTGGGTGACAAGGTGGTGGTGAAACTGGTTGTCCGTACGGATAGAGATATGCAGTTTGTGCATCTGAAAGATATGCGTGCTTCGGCTTTTGAACCTGTTGATCAGATTTCGAAAGTTGACTGGATGAATGGTGCGATTTATTATCAGACGAGCAGGGATGCTTCCACAAATTATTATTTCGATAATTTGCCTCGCGGTACTTACGTGTTTGAGTATGCGGTGTATGTGACGCGCAGCGGCAGCTACTCAAACGGGATAACTACCATTCAGAGTATGTATGCGCCTGAGTTTGTTTCGCATACGTCGGGAGTGAGAATTAATGTTAAATAGTGGTACGCTTTTAAACAAAATCGTTAGTTTTGCGTCTTATTGTAGGTGAATGAACTACATAACAAAACATATATAACAATGAGAAAATTTAGTTTGGTATTGCTTTTCGGTATTTTGCTGAGTGGTGTTGCTTTTGCACAAAAGGCTCCCAAAGCAGAATTTGAGAAAAAGCTTCATGATTTTGGAACAATAAAAGAAGAAATCGGTTCGGTGACAACCCAATTTGAGTTTAAAAATACGGGTAACAGTCCGCTTATTATTCAGCGTGTGTCTGCATCTTGCGGCTGTACTACGCCTACATATACGAAAGAACCTATTTTACCGGGTAAAACAGGTAAGATTGATGTTAGATATTCAACAGTAAGACGTCCGGGAAACTTCCGTAAGAATGTGACTGTTTATACTAATGTGCCTGACTCAGTATACGTGTTGACAATTAGTGGAAGAGTGACTCCTAGAGCGGCAGGCTCAACAAATTAAGAGCAGTATTTAATACTGTTTGATTTTAAAATATTGACCGAATAGAGTATCTTTGTGAAAAGACTCTGTTCGGTTTTTTTATTAAATATATAACTATGGCACATCCTGAAAACGATCCAAAATATTTAGGTTTAAATGTAAATAAAGGTGTTGAGCAACCGCCCAGCATTAATCCTTATCTGAAAAGTCGCAAACAGCAAAGACGCAGGGAGTATAGTGTAGATGAGTTTACAAAGGGTATCCTGGAGGGGAATATTACTATGCTGAGCCAGGCGGTGACATTGGTGGAGAGTTCACGTCCCGACCATCAGGAAATGGCACAGGCTATAATTGAGAAGTGTTTGCCTTATTCGGGTAATTCTATAAGAGTGGGTATTACGGGTGTTCCAGGTGCGGGCAAGAGTACTTCTATTGACTCTTTTGGAATGCATTTGCTTAATATGGGGCATAAGCTGGCGGTGCTGGCTATTGACCCGTCTAGTGAGCGAACCAAGGGTAGTATTCTTGGTGACAAGACCAGGATGGAGAAGTTGTCGGTTCAGGAGAATGCTTTTATCAGACCTTCGCCTTCGGCCGGTTCACTGGGTGGTGTGGCACGCAAGACACGTGAAACAATTATCTTGTGTGAGGCTGCGGGGTTCGATTATATCTTTGTGGAAACTGTGGGGGTTGGGCAGTCGGAAACGGCTGTGCACTCAATGGTTGACTTCTTCCTGCTGATTCAGCTTACCGGTACGGGTGATGAACTGCAGGGAATTAAGAGGGGGATTATGGAGATGGCTGACGGTATTGTGATTAATAAGGCTGACGGAGATAATATTGAGCGTGCAAAAATTGCAAGGAGGCAGCTGAGAAACGCATTGCATATGTTCCCGCTTCCGGAGTCGGGATGGACACCTGAGGTGCTGACCTATTCAGGTTATTATGCTTTGGGGATTACTGAGGTGTGGGATATGATTCACAGGTATATTGATTTTGTAAAAGAGAATGATTTCTTTGATACAAGACGCAACAGGCAGGCTAAGTACTGGATGTATGAAACTATCAACGAGCGACTGAGAAATGATTTTTATCAGAACGAAGATGTTGAGAAGTTGCTGTTGCTACTGGAGAAGGAGGTGCTTTCGGCGCACAAGAGTTCGTTTGTGGCTGCCAAGGAGGCACTGGATTTATATTATAAGGAGTAATCAGATAAAAGATATTGTACAAAAAAGAGCAAAGCCCGAAGGGCTTTGCTCTTTTTGTTTTATTCTTCCATATTGTGGAAAACGTTCTGGACGTCATCGTCATCGTCAAACTTTTCCAGAAGTTTGTCTATTTGTGCCCGCTGTTCTTCCGTCAGTGGTTTTGTATCGTTGGGGATGCGTTCGAACTCGGCTGAGTGAATGTCGAATCCATTTTCTTCGAGGTAGGACTGAATCTCTGAATATGACTTGAAGTCGCCATAGATTAGGATATCATCTTCTTCTGCTTCCAGTTCGTCAACACCGTAGTCAATCAGTTCCAGTTCGAGATCTTCGAGTGACACTCCTTCTTTTGCTGATATCTTAAAAACACATTTGTGATCAAAAAGGAACTCCAGACTGCCTGAGGTGCCCAGTGAACCGCCATATTTGTTGAAATAGCTACGCACATTGGCTACAGTTCGCGTGGGGTTGTCGGTTGCAGTTTCTACCACGATGGCAATTCCATAGGGGCCATAGCCTTCATAAACCATTTCTTTATAGTCGGCACTGCTTTTGTCGGTTGCTTTTTTGATGGCACGCTCGACATTCTCCTTGGGCATATTCTCTTTTTTGGACTGCTGAATAAGAACACGCAAACGGGGATTGGAGTCCGGGTCGGGTCCGCCGTCTTTGGCGGCTATTGTGATTTCTTTTCCGAGTTTGGTAAACACTTTGGCCATGTTGCCCCAGCGTTTCATTTTTCTTGCTTTTCTATATTCAAATGCTCTTCCCATATTTTTAGCTTTTGGCTTTTAGCACGTAGCTATCAGCATGTTTTTGTTTTTGTAGTGGGTTTGTATAATTGTTATCGTAAAGTTGCGCCCAGTTGTTTCTCCAGGTTGTGCCGAATCTTTTGCATTACTGCATCAATCTGTTTGTCGGTAAGGGTCTTTTCGTCGTCGCGCAACATAAAGTTGACTGCGTAAGACTTCTTGCCTTCGGGTAGATTCTTGCCTTCGTAAACGTCGAAGAGTACTACTTTCCTGAGTAGTTTTCGTTCTGATTTGTTTGCTATCTCTTCTATCTGGTCGAAGGTGATGCTTTTGTCGATGAGCAGTGCCAGGTCGCGGCTTACTGTGGGGAACTTGGATATCTCTGAAAACTTAACTGTTCTTTTTTCAGTTTCTTTCATCAGGGTGTTCCAGTTCATTTCGGCAAAGTAAACATTTGTGTCGATATCGAACTTTTTCAAAAGCTTTGGTGATATTACTCCGAATGCTCCGATCTCTTTTTTGTGAGTTCTGATTGTCATCCCCGAAGAGTAAACCGAGTTTTGAAGTGGCTCGAAGCGTACCTGATTTGCTGAGATGCCTATTCTTTTGAAGATGTTTTCGATATATGCTTTGAGTTCAAATACTGAACTGTCTTCTTCATTGGCTGCCCAGTTCTTGTGATTCTTCTTACCTGAGATCCATAGTGCAATATGATGCTCTTCCGAGAATTGTGCCAGTGTTTTGTCTTCGCGTTTGCGCTCTGCATCGTGACGGTAGATATTGCCAAACTCGTAGAAGCGCAGGTCGTTGTGTTTGCGGTTTCTGTTGTAGGCGATGCTTTCGAGTCCTCCGTAGAGAAGTGTCTGACGCATTACTCCCAGGTCGTTGCTCAACGGGTTGAGCAGTGGCACGCAGTGCTCGATGGGGTATAGGTCGTTTTCTTCGTAATAGGATTTCTTTGTGAGCGAGTTGTTCAAAATCTCGTTGAATCCTGCTGCCGTCAGTTGCTCTGAGATAAGTGTCTGCAGTTTGAACTTACGGTCGGTGGGTGTTTGATAAGAGAGATTTGACTTTACGTTGTCGCTGAATTCGATATTATTGTATCCATAGATACGCAGTATCTCTTCGATTATGTCAACGTCGCGCAATACATCAACACGATATGTTGGGATACGTAATGTTAAGCCCGTCTCAGTCTCGTTTTCGATTTCTATTTCGAGGCTTAAAAGTATATTCTTTATTGTTTGATTGTCGATTTGCTTACCGATTACGCTGGTTACTTTCTTGTATTCCAGTTCTACAGTCGGTCTTGCGATTGGGGTTGGGTAGAAGTCACGTATATCTCCTTCTATTTCTCCGCCTGCAAGTTCCTTAATCAGCATGGCTGCACGTTTGATAACGTAAACCGTGTTGTTGGGGTCGGCACCGCGTTCGAAACGGAATGAAGAGTCGGTGTTGAGTCCGTGGCGACGGGCTGTTTTTCTTACCCATGTGGGGTGGAAGTATGCTGACTCCAGAAACAGATCTGTAGTAGTTTCAGTAACTCCCGAATCGAGCCCGCCAAATACGCCTGCAATACACATGCCTTCTTCGGCATCGCATATCATAAGGTCGTTTTCATGAAGTTCGCGTTCTATTTCGTCGAGGGTTGTGAATTTGGTTTTGGGTGTGGTGGTTCTTACCACTACTTTATTGCCTTTGATTTTTCCGGCATCGAAAGCGTGCATCGGGTGTCCTGTTTCGTGCAGGATGAAGTTGGTAATGTCAACAATGTTGTTGATTGGGCGAAGCCCTATAAGAAGCAGTTTGTTTTTAAGCCAGTCGGGACTTTCCTTTACTGTGATGTTGCGTATGGTAAGTCCTGAGTATCGGGGACATGCTTCTGCATTTTCAACTACCACATCGATTCCTCCTTCTTGTTTGTCAATCTTGAAGTTATCAACCGAAGGTTTGTTGAGTTTATATGGTTTGCCTGCCTGCTCCAGCCATGCTGCCAGGTCGCGCGCCACACCAAAGTGTGAGGTTGCGTCGGAGCGGTTGGGAGTGAGGTCTATTTCAAATACATAGTCACTCTTTATATTGTAGTATTCTTTTGCTGTAGTTCCCGGTTTTGTAGTGTCGGGCAGCACGATAATTCCTTCGTGTGATGTGCCGATGCCTATTTCATCTTCTGCACAAATCATCCCGAAAGATTCTTCGCCTCTGATTTTTGAGCGTTTGATGGTGAATTCTTTTTCGCCAAGATAGAGTGTAGTGCCAACTGTTGCAACTACAACTTTCTGTCCTGCTGCTACGTTGGGTGCGCCGCACACAATGTTAAGCGGTTCTTCGCCATTGCCTATATTGACAGTGGTTAGGCTCAGATGGTCTGAGTTGGGATGCTTTTCGCAGGTTAATACTTCGCCGATAACCAAACCTTCGAGTCCTCCTTTTACTGATTGGATTTCTTCTACGGTTCCTGTTTCCAGTCCGATTGAGGTTAGTGCGTCGGCTGCCTCCTGAGGCGATAAATCAAATTCTAAATACTCTTTTAGCCAGTTGTATGAAATATTCATTGTATAATAATGTTTATAAACTAGTAAGGGAGTGTTTCACTCCCGAAAAAACGCTCAAAATTACAAAAAAAATAGGATACTTGTCACTATAAATCAAAAGTTTGACAATTCTTTATGTATAAGATGTCATTTTGTATCAGAAACCGAAACGGATTTTGATATAGTCATCAAAAGATGTAAATCTGACATTGGGGTGATGCTTGTATTTGGTTTTTCTGATATAATGATTTCTTTCTATAAGAAGTGCAAGGTTCTCTTTTAATTTATATTCGCCTGACATGCTGAGGTGGTAGAGGTTTGCATGACTTTTATTGCCTTGTAAATTTATGTTGAGCATCTCCTCTTGTGTCATATTGTTTAGGTCGATGCTTTCATCGTACTTCTGCCATGTGTAGAGGTGATAGTTTTCAAATCCCAGCTTTAACTTAAATTTGTGTGCAAACTGAAAGTCGCTGTATGCTTTGATGCTGAAGCCGCTGCCGTAATTATAATCTCGTTCCTTAATTCTAATATAGTCTGATGTGCTTGCACCCAGCATGATGGCGTTTGCAAATAAGCTACCTCTATATTTAAATCTGTTTTTATGATTGCCAGCGAAGAGACCTGTGCCTATTGCGGCGGCTTCGGAGATGTAGAACGGGTGGGGCTCTCCTTCTTGTGTGACGGGCATTTTTGACTGATAGTAGGTGAGTGGCTGAAAGAAACCTCCCATTATCTGCCAGTTGTTTTTATCTGCCAGCTCCCATGTGCGCAAGACGCCGTTGATGTTAGTTTTACTCATCATTATTTGTCGGTAGAGGATGTCCAGCTGCATTTCAGCTTCAAACCATTCGAACGGTGTTCTGATTTCATCGTCAAAAATATCACCATATTCTATGCCCACTCCAAGGCTGATACCGTGTGTTGGGTCTACTTTTCGATGAGTTAAATGTCGGGTGGCTATGGAAAAATATCCTGTGTATGGGATTGAGGGCAGTAGGTTTCCCCTGCTGCGCGGGTTGTGATTGTGAGTACCTGTAATCCATCTGTTCATGGCATACATGGGGGTGATCAGGCCTGCAAACATTTCACGAAAGAATCTGTCGGCACCAACTGCTCTGTTGTCATAAATCAGGTCAGAAATTCTAAAGAACACTTCACCCATTGGCATTCCTCCAATTGAAGTTGCCCACAGGTCGTTGGTTGAGGGAGGCTCTGACTCCATCAGATATTCCCAAAAGAGGCTGCCCACTGCTGCGAAGGGCAGAGAGGCGTAATACGAGAAGCCATTGATGCGTGCCGCACTGAAGTAATGGGAGCCCTGATAGGGATGTCCAAACATATTGGTGAAGTACTTGTCGGAGTCCCATACCGGTTTTGAACTTAGGTTTCTCTTTATTGTGTGAATATTGATTTGAGCGAAATCTTCATTCATTATAAAATGATTGAAGCTGAAAAATGCCAGATTTGATGATAGTCCCAATCCCAGACTTCTGAAAGGTTTTACAGAACTTTCTTTTTTTGAGCTTAATGTGTCTGCGTTAAGTGTGATTTTGGGTGTTGTATTCTCCTGAGCAGCCAGTGTTGTAATGGTTGCCAATATCAATAAAAGAGAACTTAATCGTTTCATGAATTATTTTGCTTTAAAGAAATAAGCCGTGTAAACTATCTGTTACACGGCTTAAGCTTTATACCGTGCAAACTTACGTTGATAAGTTTGTCGGTAGAGTCAACATGGGAAAATATGTTGAGTAATAATATTATTAATATCCTCTGATAGCTTTAACTCCGGGTAGCTCTTTCCCTTCAATCATTTCAAGAAGTGCGCCACCTCCTGTTGATACGTAGGAAACCTCATCTGCCTGTCCAAACTTGTTGATACACGCTACTGAGTCACCACCGCCTACCAGTGAGAATGCTCCGTTTTTGGTAGCTGCCACAATGGCGTCTGATACCGAGCGTGAACCTTTGTCGAAGTTATCAAATTCGAAAACGCCAACAGGACCATTCCACAGAATAGTTTTTGAGTTTTCAATTACATCTACAAAAAGCTTCTCAGAGTCGGGACCAATATCCAGACCTTCCCATCCTTTGGGAATTTCTTTTACAGATGCGTAACCTGTTTTGGCATCATTGCTGAAGCTATCGGCAATCTTTGCGTCAGTTGCAAGAACAATGTTTACACCTTTTGCTTTTGCTTTCTCAACTATTTCTTTGGCAAGATCCAGTTTGTCGTTCTCAACAATTGAGTCACCAATGTTCCCGCCAAATGCTTTTGCAAATGTATAGGTCATACCACCTGCAAGAATAAGGTTGTCAACTTTGTCAAGCAAGTTTTCGATAACCTCTATCTTAGTAGAAACTTTTGAACCTCCCATGATAGCTGTGAATGGGCGTTGGGTGTCTGTCATCACTTTCTCAACTGCTGTAACTTCTTTTTGAAGAAGGTATCCGAACAGTTTGTGCTCTGCATCAAAATGTTCTGCGATTAATGCAGTAGAAGCGTGTGCACGGTGTGCAGTTCCAAAAGCATCATTCACATATACATCAGCATAAGAAGCCAAAGTTTTGGTAAATTCTTTTTGGGACTCTTTTACTGCTTTTTTAGCTGCTGCCTTTTCGTCGTCAGATGCATCATCAGCAAGACCTCTTGGTTTTCCTTCTTCTTCAGCATAGAAACGAAGGTTTTCGAGCAACAGAGCTTCTCCCGGTTTTAAAGCCGCAGTTTTAGCTTTTGCATCTTCACCCATGCAGTCATCCGCAAATTGTACTTCAGTGCCCAGAAGTTCAGATACTCTTCCGATGATGTGTTTCAGTGAAAACTTGTCGGTAGCACCTTTTGGGCGGCCCAGGTGAGAGCCAATAATAACGCTGCCTCCGTCTTTAATTATCTTTTTTAAAGTGGGCATAGCTGCACGGATGCGGGTGTCGTCGGTGATGTTGAAGTTTTCATCTAATGGAACATTGAAGTCCACACGAACAAATGCCTTTTTTCCGGCAAAGTTGAATAAGTCCATTGTTTGCATAATCAATTATCTTAATTTTTTAAATAGTTGCACGAGTAATACCTTAATCAGTCAAAGCATTAAGCTCATTATGATAACTTTTCACAAAGTGGAGAAGTTATGAGCAGGGCCTTGCGATAAGGAAAAAGCCTGCTTAATGCTCATTTTTTGCAGCGTAAGCAGGGCTTGATAAACCTCTTGCAAAAGTATAAAAAATATATGAATTCTTTTCGAGAACCCGGGTGAAAAGTTTATAAATTGTTTATAATGACCTCATAAGTGACAGGTATTGCTTTTTTGAAGAGTGCAATAACACCACAGTATCTTTCGAATGAGAGCTTGCATGCTTTTTCTATTTTTTCTTTTGGCAGGTCTTCTCCTTCAAACTCATATATGATATTCATTGAGGTGTATGTGATGGGATGTTCTTCTGTAAGCTCGGCATCAATTTTTACATTGAAGCTTTTGTAGTCAACACGCATTTTGCGAAGAATTGACACAGCATCCAGACCTGTGCAGCCTGTGGCAGCTGCAAGCATTAATTGTTTCGGACGGGGTCCGTTGTCGTCTCCGCCGCCTTCCTTGGCTGTGTCTACTACTACGCTGTGCCCGTCAATGTCGGTTGCAAATGTGTTCTTTCCTTTCCAGACTGTTGTAATTGAATGTTTGTTCATTTTTTTGGCCTTTAATATGTTGTATAATTGTTTAGTTACTTTTTGGATACTATGAATTTAAACAAATATTTTTTCTTTTGGTTCAATTTGACAGATGAAGGTGCTGGTTGCTGCATCTAATAGCTTAAATAAAACTTCAAAAAGACAGCTTGCAATTGCAAAATGATTATATTTGCATCAAAAAGGTCATGATTAGCAGTGATACAAACGTTTTGCTCATATATACAGGTGGTACCATAGGTATGGTGGAGAACCTGGAGACGGGTGCGCTGGAGGCTTTCAATTTTAGCCATCTTAAGTCGAATGTGCCTGAGATGAAGCGTCTTAAATTTAATGTTGATACCTACCTGTTTGATCCTCCAATTGATTCATCGGAAATTAATCTTCACAACTGGGTTAGTATAGCTAAAGTGGTTCAGGATAACTACGTCCTTTATGACGGGTTCGTTATTCTGCATGGCACGGATACTATGTCTTACACGGCATCTATGCTGAGTTTTATGTTTGAAAATCTGACGAAGCCGGTTATTTTGACGGGATCACAGCTTCCTATTGGAAAACTTAGAACAGACGGTAAGGAGAATCTGATTACTGCACTTGAGATAGCAGCTGATAAAAATGAGGACGGCAGGCCTGTGGTGCCGGAACTTTGCGTATATATGCAGAATCTCCTGATGCGCGGAAACAGAACTACAAAGATAAACTCTGAAAACTTTAGTGCTTTCAACAGTCCCAATTATCCTGCACTTGCCGAAGTAGGCATTGATATACGGTATCATGATAAGTTTATCCTTCATCCGGACTATGATAAACCAACAGTCTTTAATATCAGTATTGACAATAATGTGGCTATTTTAAAGCTGTTTCCCGGTATTCAAAAGAGTATTGTGGAGTCTTGTCTGTCAATTCCCAATCTAAAGGGTGTTGTGCTTGAGACTTTTGGCTCGGGTAATGCGCTTCGCGATCAATGGTTTATTGATGCTTTGGAGGTGGCTATTGCCAAGGGGATTGTGATAGTAAATGTTACGCAGTGCCTTTATGGCAGCGTGGAGATGCATAGATACGGTACCGGGCAGCATCTGGAAAAACTTGGTCTGGTGTCGGGGCATGATATCACAACAGAAACAGCTCTTGCGAAGCTTATGTTGCTGCAGGGTAACGGCTTTTCATCTGAAGAAATCAGAGAACTAATGGAGGTATCCCTGCGCGGAGAACTGTCGCTTCGCTGATTGTTGGCAAGAGGCAGGCGTGGCGGGCAATTGGATATGAAGGCGTGGAGTTGCTCCCCGTCTTTGTTTTTTTTAATACCATTAGAGTAAGTTATTCATCTGTTTTGCTTACTTTTGTCACGAATTGTCTCAATATCAGAATGAGACATGAACCAAACGACTTATGAGTAAAAAAACAAAATCAGATAATTCTAAGAAATCACAGAATAAGCCAAGCAACAAGACAAAGTTTGTAAGGGCTTTATGGCTGTTGTTTTTCGGAGTCATTGCATTTAGTGTTATTGCATTTTCACTTGTTTCATCAGGTGTTATAGGATATTTGCCTCCTATTGATCAGTTGGAAAATCCTATTGACAAATATGCATCTCAGGTGATTTCGGCCGACGATCAGTTGCTTTTTACTTTTTCAGAGAGTGATGACAACCGAATATTTATTGATTACAGTGAGTTGTCTCCAAATTTGATTAACGCACTGGTTGCAACGGAAGACCAAAGGTATTACACTCACTCAGGTATTGATGTAGTGGGTCTGGGCAGGGTTGTTTTCAAAACTTTATTGTTTCAAAAAGAGAGTAGCGGAGGTGGAAGTACAATTACACAGCAGCTGGCAAAATTACTATACTCGCCCAGAGCCAGCAGTAAATTGCAAAGGGCCATGCAGAAACCTATTGAGTGGATTATAGCAGTTAAGCTGGAGCGACAGTACACGAAAGATGAAATTATAAATCTATATCTGAATAAATATGACTTTAACTATAGTGCTATAGGGATTAAGTCGGCTGCCAAAACATATTTCAATAAGACTCCTTATGAATTAAACATTCAGGAATCGGCTATGCTGATTGGGATGTTGAAAAACTCATCGTTGTACAATCCTGTTCGTCGCGAGGATATGACTAAGGATCGCCGTAATGTGGTGTTGGGTCAGATGAGGAAAAATAAATTTATTACGAAACAAGAACTGGACTCATTGAGGCAGTTGCCAATTGAACTTGATTTCAACAGGGTTGACCATATTTCGATTCCCGCACCATATTATCGTCAGCATCTGGCAAAAATGATGATGGCCAAGAAACCTGTTCGAAAGAATTATGCATCATGGCAATCGCAGCAGTTTTATGAAGATTCTCTTTCCTGGCAAACAGATCCGCTTTATGGATGGTGTAACAAGAATAAAAAACAGGATGGATCGAACTACAATATATATACCGACGGACTGAAAATATATTCCACGATTGACTCCAGAATGCAAAAGTATGCAGAGGAGGCTGTGAAGGAGCATCTTGGGGGATATTTACAACCTCACTTCACCCGAGAAAAGAAAGGACGAAAATATGCGCCCTATGCTAACCGGGTTGCCGATAAGGTTGACTCGTTTATGAAAACAGCAATGAGGCAGACAGACCGTTATCGGATATTGAAGAAAGATGGCTGGGCGGACGATAAAATTCTAAGCAATTTTCAGGATGAGGCGGTTGAGATGAAGGTGTTTTCATGGAGCGGTCCGATAGATACAGTGATGACTCCCTGGGATTCCATTCGCTATCACAAGAGTTATCTGCGTACAGGTTTTGTGGCAATGAGTCCGCTGACTGGTCATGTGAAGGCCTATGTGGGTGGTCCCGATTTTTCATTCTTTAAATATGATATGGTTACATCCGGGAAACGACAGATTGGCTCTACCATTAAGCCCTACCTATATACATTGGCTATGGAAGAGGGGATGACACCTTGTGATGAAACTATCCATGAACCACAAACTCTGATTGCAGAAACGGGAATTCCATGGACTCCACGAAATGCTAATAGGAGTCGCATGGGTGAGTCTGTTACGATTAAATGGGGATTGCAAAACTCAAGCAACTGGGTGACTGCCTATCTGATGAAATTGTTTTCTCCGTACGCTTTTGCCCGACTGCTCAAATCCTTTGGATTAAAAACTGCTGTTGACCCTGTGGTGTCTCTTGCATTGGGTCCAAATGATGCTTCGGTTTATGAAATGGCGGGAGCTTATACTGCATTTGTCAACAGGGGGGTTCGTATTGAACCTGTATTGGTGACCAGAATCGAGGACTCGTACGGTAAAGTTGTAGAGACTTTTGTTCCCGATGTTCAGGAGATTTTTAGTGAGTCCACATCTTATAAGATGATTGATATGCTTAAGGGGGTTGTGGATGGTGGAACGGGAAGCCGTTTGCGCAGAATATATAACCTGAAAGGTGAGATGGGGGCTAAAACAGGAACCAGTAATGACAACTCGGATGCATGGTTTATGTCTTTCTCTCCCGAAATAGTTGCTGCCTGCTGGGTTGGAGGCGAAGAGCCTTCAATACATTTCGACCAGATGGTTTACGGTCAGGGTGCGGCAGCTGCACTGCCTATTCATGGCCTGTTTTATCAAAAAGTGTATGCCGACACAACTCTTCCGTATAAAGATAACGGTGTTTTTGAAATTCCTGAAGAATATAGAAACCCTTGTGTAGATCAAAAACGATATTCTTCCGACTTTTACCAAAGCAACAACTCTGTTTCCGAAGGTGAGGGGATAGATGATATGTTCAATTAAGGAATAGACTTATCGTAAACAGATACAAAATAAAAAAGGCTGAATCGTTTTAAGATTCAGCCTTTTTATATTACTATGTTCGAATCACTTAAGTGAGTTCTTTCAAATGCTTCGACGAAATGTTCATCGCTTTGATAACTCCTTTTTCGTCAATTAAGTAATTCCTGAAGCCTTTGTTTAGTTGGAAATCTTTAAAGATTTTCGAGTTGGCTCCCTTCATATCGCAGAATTGCGAGTTAGTGTCGATTTCATCCAAGAGTGCAGTTTTTTCAAAAACATTGTAATTTTCATCAAATGAGATGGAAATAAACTCAACATCAGATGCATTATCTTTTACATAATTATATAACGCAATGTTGTTGGCTCTTGAATGGGCATCGTACGCCGCCCAAAAGTTTAATACAACTTTTTTACCTCGGTATTCACTTAAGTCGAGTGATTTGCCTTCCGATCCGTCGATAACTATATTTGGGATTTGTTCGCCCGGATAATAACCTGTGGAAGTTTTGTTGGTTTTGATTGAACCCGACATGAGTATAAGTGAAACTACAGCAAGGCATAAGTTTACGTACTTCATAAAAAATTATTTAAGTTAGACTTAAGTTTCATTCCGTGCATCACGCATTTAGAAACTTGTTCTTCTTAACCTTTCGCTAAAGGTCAAATTTTGAGCCTGCAAAAGTAGAGCATCGGTGTCGAATAAAAAAGCTTTTCATGCAAAACTTTACTTTCAAATGTTAAAACATAGCTTGTGGGTGTCTGTAATGCATTGAAATGTAGTGGTGTGTGATTTCACGTTCAAAATGGACGCTCTTTGAACCCATATGTTGAATCTGTGTGACTACCGGACGCTTATTCCATATATATTGGCAACTTTTTATACATTTGCATGTTGTTGATACTGAAAAATGAAAGTATATTATGTCACACTATATAGCTAAAGTAACAAAACTTGTATTGCATAAGGGAGGAAAAATATTGCAACCACCCATATCGTTCTGCTGGGAAGAAGGTCAGCATTGGTGCGTAACCGGGCCGTCGGGCAGTGGAAAGACTACATTGCTGAAAACTCTGGCAGGACTGTCGTTTGCTTCTCACGGTGACATTGAGTTCCCGGGACTAAATGAGTTGATTGCTGATCGTGACAAATCTGAGCGAGTCAATGATTTTATAGGGTATGTTTCGCAGGAAGTTAAGGTCTCTGCAGGGTTTTATATTCAGGATCTATATTATCAAAGGCGCTATCAGGCTGCAGAGCAGGATGGTATTCCAACAACACGGGAGGTGTTGCATAATGCACTCACTGATGAGTTTACGGAATATGATGATATAGCAGAAATAATGAACCTGACAAAATTGATTGATCAGCCATTTGTGCAACTATCCAACGGTCAAACCCGAAGGCTGATGATTGCGCTGGCACTGATTAAGCGTCCGCGTATTTTGTTTTTGGATAATCCGTTTACGGGACTTGATCAGGCAGCACGTATCTCTTTAAACAAGTATTTGAAAACTCTCATTTCACACGGTGTTCATATATTTATGGCTGCTCACGAGCATGAATTGCCTGCTCTTGACTTTGTGACAAACGTTTTGCGCCTGCAATCTAGTATGGTAATTGAGAGCAAGGGTGTTTTGCCTGAGTCGTACAAAAATATTCCACCGGCCGAACATGAGTTTGTGATTGATGCAGAGGATATCAAGGTGGCTTATGGAGACAGAACTGTACTTAGTATTCCTAAATGGAGAGTGAAGCCATCTGAACGTTGGGTTATTCAGGGGGGGAACGGTGCCGGCAAATCGACATTGCTGTCTCTTATCATGGCTGATCATCCGCAGGCATACTCTAATAAAATTGATATCTTTCTTCTATAAATTCCACTTTATATTATAAGTAAATAGCTCGAAGACAATACTTACTTTTGATTAGGCCATAGATATCCCTACCCACTAATTATCGAGTGAGTATCGGCATTGCTGCGCCTTAATATATGCGATTTTCTTCTGCGAGTTTGGTCTTTCATCATATGGAAGACATTAACCCAGGTCTGTGTTCTTAACGTCGTACTAAATAACGACTATTGCATTGGCCTATTTGAAAACGGGGTTTAAGCCACCACAAAGATAAACGGCCTTTACGCTTATTTTATACTATAATGTTTAGCATTTTGGCTGCATTTTCATACTCCTTTTTGTAGTACTTAAGTTTGGCTTTCATTTTCACCGGATCTTGTATAGGCACTAGTCTTGGATTATATTCACAGCCATCTCTCATGATATTCCATGCCACAACCAGAATCTTTCTTGCTATTGCAATTAATGCTTTTTTTCTTGGCTTACGTATAGCAAGTCTTTGAAACTTATCTTTAAAGAATGAGCCTTTTGTTCGTGAAGCTGCCCATGCCACTTGTACCAAAATTGTGCGTAGATACTTATTGCCTTTAGTGGTAGCTGTATTCTTATATTTGCCGGCACTTTCATCATTTCTTGGACGTAATCCTGTCCAGCCAACAATCTTATCGCTACTCTCAAAGGCACTCATATCTCCACCTGTTTCGGCTACTATAGTCATGGCAGATATCTGGCTTATTCCGGGGATAGTTTGTAAAAGCTTTACCATTAATGAAAAATGCTCATTGCAGATACGCTCCATTTCTGATAGGCATTCCTTCACTTGCACCTGGTACATATCATATTCTTGCTTAGCCCATGATAGCTCTCGGATATGATGATCTCTGATATTACCTGTGAGTGCACTTTTAAGCCTTCCGCTCTCTTTATTTTTCTTATTGCCGTAAACCAGACTTACAAGATAGTCAGGGTTGGTTTGCCCCTGTATCATAGCCTCTACTATACACATAAAGCTCTTAGTGCTAATGCTGCTTAAGCAGCTACTGGCACGAATGCCACACTTAACCAAGATACTGTCCATAGTTGTAAGAACTCTGGTTATCTGTTGTTTTAATTTGCCTTGCTTACGAGAGTAGATACGTAACTCCTGAATAATGGGAGGAGGAACAAAACTACCTCGTATTAAGTCCTTATACAGTAATGTAGCTATCCACTGGGCATCTTTTATATCACTCTTACGACCGGGCATCTGTTTTATCAAATAAGGGTTGACAAGTGTCAACTTAAAACCCATCTCATACAATAAGTCCCACACGGCAATCCAGTAGATACCGGTACTCTCTAAGGCTATTTCTTCAACTCCCTCGGATTGCAAATACTCACCCAAAAAATAAATCTCCGGTGTCATTGTAGTAAATTCTTTTACAATTGAATAAACTTCTCCATTGTAAATAGCACAGAAGATGTTATCTTTGTGCACATCTAAGCCACATACTTTCTTCATGTTGAGTCTTTTAGAGTGTTATGAAAATTCAAATATAAGGAAAGTTGTGGCTTAGTCACTACAAAACAACCAATTTTTATGGGTCTGTGTATAAGTGAAAATTTTTATGTACATTTG
>CAYFUQ010000028.1:0-26492 GCA_964346415.1 uncultured Proteiniphilum sp. | reverse complement strand
AAAACAACCAATTTTTATGGGTCTGTGTATAAGTGAAAATTTTTATGTACATTTGGAAGAAGACGTGGCAGTGGTGAAACTATTTGGGAGGTGAAACGACGCATAGGTTTTTTTTCTTCTGAGCTGTTGAGATATTTTTCAAAACTGCCCACGGCTGAGGAGGTTATAGCATCTGGATGGAATGATATAACAGGGCAAATAAAAAAGATGAATGGTGAGCAACGTGAGAGTGTGAAAGAACTTACTGACTGGTTAGGTATCACAGCGCTTCTTCAGATACGTATTGGAGATTTGTCACTGGGACAGCAAAAAATGGTGCTGATTGCGAGGGCGATGATTCGCAATCCCGAAATTTTGATTCTTAATGAGCCTCTGCAAAGTATGGATGCCGAGTGGCGTGAGCATTTTAAATCCAGGTTTAATGAGTTTACAAATAGCAGAACTATATTATATGTTACTCACGACATTGAGGAAATACCCGATGGTAACTGGAAGACTTTAAAGCTTTAGAACTCTTGAGTTGCTTGTTTTTCAGCTCTGTTGTTGTTTTTTGTTTTGTGTCATGCCGTATTTTAAAAATAATGTGTAACTTTGCCTACTCTATACATTTTGCCCTAAAAATGACGGATTAAATGATAAACTGAAACAAAATAGATAAATTATATGTCAAAAGTTGATTTTACGGGTTTGGGGGTTGCGTTGGTTACGCCTTTCAAAACCGATGAGTCTGTCGATTATGAAGCGCTTGGCGGATTATTAGAATTTCATGTGGCAAACGGAACCGACTATATAGTGGCGTTGGGCACTACTGCCGAGACAGTTACGCTGACTGAAGAAGAGCAGGCTGAGGTCGTTAGGTTTGTGGTTAAAACTATTGCGGGCAGAATACCAATTGTGGTAGGAGCAGGTGGTAACTGTACGCGAACACTTATTGAAAAGATTAAGAAAATGGACTTTACAGGCGTATGTGCTATCTTGTCTGTAACACCTTATTATAACAAACCTTCGCAAGAAGGACTTTATCAACACTATTGCAAGTTGAATGAAGCCAGTCCCGTACCAGTAATAATGTATAACGTGCCGGGTAGAACAGGAGTTAATATGACTGCCGAGACTACATTGCGTATTGCCCGTGAATGCGATAACATTGTTGCAACCAAAGAGGCGTCAGGTGACTTAAGTCAGATAAAAGAAATTATTGCAGGCGCACCTGAGGGATTTCAGGTAATATCAGGTGATGACTCAATGACAACTGATTTGATATTGAGTGGCGGTGTTGGTGTTATTTCTGTTTTTGGAAATGCTTATCCCAAAGAAATGAAATGGCTGGTTGATAGTGCATTGTCGGGAAGTGGAGCCGAAGCAAGAAAGAAGATGGAAGCAGATTTCGACAAACTGTTTGACCTGATGTTTATTGACGGCAACCCTTCGGGAGTTAAAGCGTTGATGAATATGCGCGGAATGCTGGAGAACGTTCTCAGACTACCCCTTGTACCTGTTCGAAAAGAAACAGAGGAGAAAATACTGGATGAGTTCAAGCGGTTTTCTTAATTAGCTGAGTTTGTTTTATCTTTGTATCTTCAAATATAGAAATACTGAGTTTTAAAACAACAAATAATACTAAATAACTAAGAATCATGTTTTCAGGAATAATAGAGGAAGCTGCTACCGTAGTTGGCTTGGAGAGAGATAAAGGCAATCTGCATATTACTTTAAAGTGCTCGTTTACCAATGAATTAAAAGTGGATCAAAGTGTGGCACATAACGGTGTGTGTCTTACTGTAGTGTCTATAGAAGACGATACATACACGGTTACGGCCATTAAGGAAACTTTGGAAAAGTCGAATATTGGCTTGCTTGAGCCTGGAAGCAAAGTTAATCTTGAACGAAGCCTCAAAATAAGCGATAGGCTTGATGGACACATTGTGCAGGGTCATGTTGACCAGACAGCTGTGTGCAAGGATGTGACTGAGGCCGACGGTAGCTGGTATTATACGTTTGAATATGAGTTTGACAAGGAAATGGCGAAAAAGGGTTACATGACCGTAGATAAAGGTTCTGTGACTGTCAATGGTGTTAGTCTTACCGTGGTTGATCCAACTGAAAATAGCTTTAAAGTTGCTATTATTCCTTTTACGCATGAGTTTACCAACTTCCATCAACTCAAAAAAGGCTCTGTGGTAAATCTGGAATTTGATATTATTGGTAAATATCTGAGCCGAATGGCTGCTTTGCAGGGATAAGATAGAAAGCGTTTAAAGGTACTCAGACCATGTGCTTGTTTTGGGGGTTAATTATGCTTTAAAAGTTATATAAATACCAAACTTACGCCTTTTTAACGAGAACTTTTTTCTGTTTTGTTGCTAACAAGACAAAAAAATCTCATCTTTGTATCCTTTAAAAAATATGGAACAACCAACCAACATATAGTTGAATAAGAATGAATAAGACAGCAAAGCGTTTCTTCTCAATATTGTTTTTATTTATTGCAGTATCGTCTGCAATGGCACAGCAGGTAGGTTCAAACTCACCATACGGGAGGTATGGTATTGGACTTTTGTCTAATCAAACCTTTGGGGCATCAGAGGCTATGGGAGGCGTTAGCTATGGTATAAGAAGGAGCCAGCAGGTAAATCCGGGCAATCCTGCTTCATACTCAAGACTTGACACATTGACATTTATATTTGATTTTGGTGTATCGGGGCACTATTCTTCATTTAGTGACGGCATTAATAAAAAACACAATTTTAATGGCAATCTGGATTATGTGGCAATGCAATTCCCTATCATGAAGAAAGTGGGTGCAAGTGTTGGGCTGCTCCCGTACTCGAAAGTGGGATATAGTTTTGGTCAGACCAAATCATTGTCAAACATTGTGTATGATGAAATATTCAGAGGCGATGGAGGCTTGAGCCAGATATATGCGGGTATTGCTTACGAACCTTTAAAGTATCTGTCCATTGGTGCTAATATAAATTACCTTTTCGGAAATTTTAAATACAGTAGTGTGTCAGTACCAAATACCGCCACCAGCTCTACAATAGGAGAAGAGAGAAAAGCATATTCGATTAAAGATGTTAAGTATGATTTGGGAGCACAATTTACTTTTCCAATAAATCTTGAGAGTCAATTTGTGGTTGGTGCAGTCTTTTCACCTCAAATGAGTACGAAGTCTGACCTTTATATAACAGAGAAAATGTATCTGTCAGACCCATATAACTCTACTCTTACACCAAGTGAAATATTGCGTGATGATACCATAAAGTCTCAAAAATTTCAGCTGCCAGCCTCTTACGGTCTAGGTGTTACTTACTCAAACAGGAACCTCCTGGTTGGTATTGATGGTACAGTTAGGCAATGGGAAGGACTCGATTATCCGAATGAGCTTGACGGATTGAATAAAGACAACAGATATAATAACACTTTCAACATAAACGGAGGAGCTGAATATGTGATTGATCCCTACAGCAGGAACTTTTTTCATCGAATTCGTTTCAGGGCGGGATTATCCTATGGCAACTCGTATGGCAATGTAAGTGTATATAATGTAAATGATAATTCCAGTCTTGGTGTTGCCGGATTTAAAGAATATGGAGCTTACATAGGTCTTGGTTTACCCTTTATTGATAGCTTTAGCAGAAGGCTATCGCTGCTTAATATTGGTTTTAGCTATACAACCCAGCGGCCTGAACTTGGAAATATGATAAAACAAGACATGTTTAAAATCTCACTCAATATGAATATTAACGAGCTTTGGTTTAATAAGAGACGATTTAACTGATAATTGTTATCTTTGTACTTTATATAAGTGTGAGTATTAAACTATTCGTTGGTGTTGTTGTCATAATAGCAACCAAAGCCGAATTTTAAAACAAATTTTAATCGATAAGAGGATATGAAAAAGTTATTTTTATCAGGATTTTTAGCATTGGCATCAGTATTGGCCATAAATGCTCAAAAGGCTGGATATGATCCGGTAAACGCCCCCTTCGGTCATGGGGAAGATAGTGTAAAGTGTCGTATGAGTCTGAGCTTGATGTCAACATCGGCAAAAGCTGAGAATTATAAGGATGCACTGAATTCTTGGAATGATGTGTATGAAAACTGCCCCGCTTCGAGTAAAAATATTTACATTTACGGACCACGCATATTTAAGAGTCTGAATGAGTCAGAAACGGATGCTGCAAAGAAAAAAGAGTATCTGGACAAAGTGATGGATATATATACCAAAAGGTTGCAGTATTATCCTGATGATGATAAAGGTACTGTTTTGGCTTACAAGACTTATGACTACATGGAAATGGTAGGCACAGGCGCAGAATCAAAAGTTATTTATGAATGGTTAGGTGAAGCTATTGAGGATATGAAATCAAGGATGGAGCCAAAGGATGCCTACTCATATTATATGGTTGCATCGTTGAATCTTTTCAGAAGCAACGAGTCATTTAAAGATAACTATATCAACGACTATTTTAGAATAACAGGCTATGTTGATGAGGCTGTTGAGCTTGCAAACAAAGACAATGATCAGGCAAATGCTGATTATCTGGGACTTGTTAAAGATGGTATCGTTAAAGGCTTTATTGCCAGCGGTGCAGGTGATTGCAAAACTCTGACAGAGTATTACGGAGATAAAATTGAGCCTAATAAAGGTGACCAGGCTTTCCTTACGGAGGTGGTTAGTGCATTATCATCATTAGGTTGTAGTGATACTGATATTTACTTCACAGCTGCAGAGCATCTCTACAGACTCGAGCCTTCGGCAGGTGCGGCTTTAGGGCTTGCCAACAAGTCTTTGAAGGATAAAGATTATGATACAGCTATCAAGTATTATCAGGAGGCTGCTGACCTTGAAAGCGACCCAAGTAAATCATCGTCTTACATGATGCAACTTGCAGGTATTTTCTCAAATCAGAGAAACTTCTCTAAATCGAGACAGGCGGCAAATGAGGCTTTAAAATATAATCCAAACAACGGAGATGCATATATACTGATAGCTCAGTTATATGCTACTTCAGCAGAATCAATTTTCTCGGAAAGAGAAAAAAGAGGTTTGGTGTTCTGTGCTGCAGTAGATAAACTTAACAGAGCAAAAGCTGTTGATCCGGAAGTAGCTTCAAAAGCGCAGGGTCTCATCAATCAGTACTCGGCATATTTTATGGACACTGAAACTGCATTTATGATGGGTATCAAGGCTGGTGAGTCTGTATCAATCCCGGGATGGATTGGTGAAACGACCACTGTCAGACTTAAATAATTTACAGGGAATTTTTCTTGAAAAAAGAAACAGGTATAAATACTTTCAAGCACATAACAGTCGCCTTAACGGCGATTGTTATGTGCTTTTTTGCACTATCGTGTAAGCAAAAAGAGGAGTCGCTTGTTGATGTGAAATTCGATCCTGAGACAATGCCGTCGATGGTTACGGATTCAGTTGTTACGTTGATTTCCGACTCTGGTATTACACGCTACAAATTAATTGCTGATAAATGGCAAATATTCGACAAAGCGAAAGAGCCATTTTGGTTTTTCCCAAACGGGATATATCTGGAACAATTTGATGAAGAATATGATGTTGAATCTACGATATATGCTGACACAGCGTGGAACTTTACCGATAAGAAATTATGGCGTTTGAAAGGCAATGTAGAGGTTACTAATATTGAAGGGGACGAGTTCAAAAGTGATGAGCTTTTTTGGGACCAATCTGAGGCACGTGTATATTCTGATGAGTACATTGAGATAAAGAAAGGTGAGCTGGAACTGAAAGGATATGGTTTTAATTCAAATCAGCAAATGACTAAATATACAATTTTTAGACCCCATGACGGCAAGTTGCCTTTTGAAGAAAGAGGGCCTGTGTCGTCGGATGCAGAAATTGCAGAAATGGAGGGAGCAGCCACGGTGGAAGAAATTAAATCTGATTCATTGAAACAACAATAATGTCCCAATCCACACTCATATTATATTGGCTTTTGCTATTGTTTCTGTCGGCATTCTTTTCGGCCATGGAAATGGCATTTATTTCATCGGGTAAACTGCAGTATTTGATGAGCAAAAGGAAAAAGAGTGTTATGAACTTTATGCTCGATCATGTTTATAATAACTATCGCAGATTCCTTTACTCGCTTTCCATGGGTAACCTGATTGTGTTGGTTATGTTCTATTATGTTTCGTTCTCAATGCTCAATACGCAGTTTAGAGACTACCTGCCGCAAAATGATTTACTAACCACTCTCTTAATAATTATAACCGTTTCTATTGTGTTGATTATTAGCGGTGAGATTATTCCAAGGGTCATAACCACAAGAAATCCCGATGGCTGGATTAAATCACTTATTGCTCCTTCTTTTATTTTCTATATCATTGCTTATCCTTTGATGCAGTTTTTTCAATTAATATCCAGAGGCCTTTTGTCTGTTTTTCGTGTCAAAATGATAAATCAGTCCAGTCATGAACCATTGGCTCAAATTGAACTTGATGAGTTGATTAGGAAAAGTATAGATGATATTTCCGATGAAAACGAAGTGGAGTCCGAGGTGAAGATATTGAAGAATGCTTTGGACTTTGCTACCATGCGTATACGTGATTGTATGGTGCCCCGTGCAGAGATAGTTGCTATTAGCGAGGATGCTGATATAAACAAACTAAAGGATTTATTCATAGAGTCTGGTATCTCCCGGATTTTGGTTTATAAAGAAGATATTGACAATATTATTGGTTATATTCATGTGTGGGAGATGTTTAACAATCCTGATGATTGGACCAAATGTATAGCCGAGCTGTCTTTTGTGCCTGAGAGCATGCCGGCAAATAAACTAATGAACGAACTGATGCAGCAGCACAAAAGTATTGCAGTGGTAATTGATGAATTTGGAGGTACGTCGGGGGTAATAACAATTGAAGATTTAGTAGAAGAGATTTTTGGTGAAATAGAGGATGAGTACGACAGTAAGGCAAGGTTTGTGAAGAAAGAAGGTGACAGTGAGTATGTAATGTCGGGACGAGTGGAAATTGACACACTAAATGAGGAGTTTGGTCTTGATTTGCCAGAATCGGAAGATTATTCAACTGTGGCAGGTTTTTTGCTTAATTATACTCAGCGATTCCCAAAAACTTATGAGACAATTGTTATTGGAAGGTTTGTTTTTAAAATACTGAAAGTGACATCACGAAAAATAGAAGTTGTTAAACTTGAGATTACAGAAGAGGAGTGATATTGGTATTTGTAATTCAGTATGTGAATTTTATACTTAAAAAGATGTCATTCTCTCTATTTTTTGTTAACTTTGCACTCTTGTAATAAATTACACGAAATATAAAACTGAACAAATATAAATTTACATAGTTAAATGGCTACACTACAAAAGATTAGAGATAGGGGCGTACTGTTAGTCGCCGTTATTGGTATTGCTTTGCTGGCATTTATTTTAGGAGACTTATTTACATCGGGAAATACATTGTTTGCACGTGCTAAGGATAAAGCGTTCGCTGTGAATGGTGATGTTGTGTCAACACAGCAGTTTGCAGAAAGAATTGCAGAATGGGAAGAATTTCAAAAAATGATTAGCGGGCAAAATTCACTTGATGAGAACACAACTCAACAAATCAGAGAGGCTGTTTATGACCAAATGGTTCGCGAGATGATTTTAGACAATCAGGCAGATAAGCTTGGGCTTACTGTTTCTAAAAAAGAACTAAATGACTTGGTGCACGGTGAGGCTATATCTCCGCTTTTGCAACAGCTTCCTTTCTTCCTTGATCCACAGACTGGAATGTTTGACAGAGACGGACTGGTACAGTTCCTTTCTGTAGTAAATTCAAACGATCAGTCGGTTCATCTCGAAGAAAAAGCTATGATTGACCAATACAGATCCATCTGGTTGTTTATCGAAAATATGGTGAAGTATCAACGTCTTCAGGAAAAGTATAATGCTTTGCTTGGAAGTGCCGTGATGGTTAATGATACAGAAGCTAAAGCGAATTTCGACATGTCACAGCAAAACGCAGATATTGCTTATGCAGTGAAAAGCTATTTTTCAATACCTGACTCAGCTGTTACAGTTAGTGAGCAGGAAATAAAGTCTTTTTATGACAAAAACAGTTCTGCTTTCTTGATGGATGTGCCGTTAGCAAAAATATCATACTTTAGTAAAGAGGTTGCTCCAAGTGAAGATGATATTGCAGAAATAAAAAAGCAGGCTGATGAAGCCTTCGAAAGACTTTTGGAAGCTAATAATGTGGCAACTGTTGTATCGGATTATTCTGACACTCCTTTCCGCGATATTTATATGTCTGCTTCTGTCTTGACTAATTCTCAAAAATCATTCGTAGAGTCAGCTTCCGTGTCAGATGTCAAAGGGCCTGAAAAAGATGGTAACTCATTCTTAATCCATAAGCTGATTGACAAAAAACAGGCTTCTGATTCACTTCATCTTCGCATGATTGCAATTCCTGATGCAGGGATGATGGAACAGGACAGCATTGTTGCGCATTTTGTTGACAGTATCTTTGGAGAGATTAAAGATGCGGCTTCGTTTGCACAAGTTGCAACCAGCCTTAACCCTCAGTCAAATGGTGGCGACGTGGGCTGGGTTAGAGAAATTGACCTGATTCAGGTTGGAAATGACTTGGTTAAATCGGCCTTTAGCGCCAATGTGGGTGAGCCTTTCATTGTGAATGTGCCGGGACAGAAAATGATTTTGCTGGTTGAAGAAAAGACAGCACCCGTTACTAAATATAAAATAGCAACAGTAAGCATGCCAATTGTGGTGAGCGAAAAGACTTCAAATACTATTGATAACGAGCTGAATCAATTGGTGTCACAACCAAATATTAGCAAAAATTTTAATGAGCTTGCTTCAGAGCAAGGATACTTTGTTATTCCCAATACTCCAGTTTCGGCAAACGATCACTCGATTATGCAAATCCCAAGCTCTCGACAGATTGTTACCTGGGCAGTGAATGAGAAAAAACCGGGAAGCGTGAAGAAGTTTGACCTTCCCAACATTAGAGTTGTGGCAAGAGTTGACGCTATCTACCCGGCAGGCACTGCTCCTCTTTCGGAATTAAAGTCTAATATTCAGAATCGTTTGATGAACGACAAAAAAGCAGAAATAATTATAGCCGATTTGGAAGCCAATAAATATGCTTCTCTTAATGTGATGGCTGAAGCTATGGATGCTCAGGTTGACACTGTTAGGTTTGTGAACTTTGAGACACGCAATATTAGTGGTCTTGGTTTTGAACCTGCAATTAATGCAGTATCAGCATTTGCTACTCAAAACAGTGTCGTAGGACCTGTTAAAGGGAATATGGGTGTTTATGTTGCTAATGTTATTGACAGAACTGCCGGTGATGATTTGGAGTATGACGCTGAATCTCAAAAAATGAGTATGCAGGGTGAAACTAACTACTTGCTTCAGATGATGTCTATTGAGACTTTGAAGAAGAAACTTAAGGTTGAAGATAATAGGTACGTATTCTTCTAATAGTTATACTACTTTATCTCTTAATTATATAATTATGCTCTTTCCCCGATTTGTGGAAAGGAGCATAATTTTTTTACTCCATATTTGTAGCCTCTTTTAGGTAGTTGTAAACAGCTTGTTGTGCCCTTACGGGCTTGTTGCCGTTTTGCTTGGGTATGTTTTCCAAATTTTCATTGAGCCATACGGCGCTGGAGTTGTCTTCCAGCTGAATAGTGAGAATGTCGATAATTTCTTTTTTGATTTTTTCGTTATATATCGGGAATGCAACCTCTATTCTGCGGTGCAAATTACGTTCCATCCAATCTGCCGAAGTGAGATATATGTTTTCTTCGCCATTATTATAAAAGTACCACACACGACTATGCTCTAGGTAGCTGTCCACAATGCGTGTGATTTTGATGTTTTTGCTATATGGCTGATTGGGAATCAGACAGCAAATGCCTCTGATTATCAAATCTATTTCTACACCGGCTTCGCTTGCTCTGTAGAGAGCGTCAATCATTTCGATGTCCTGCAGGCTGTTCATCTTTAGAATAATTCTTCCGCGTCGTCCTGATTGTACATGTGTTATTTCCCGCTCAATCATTGTGCTTATTTGTGGTACCATGTTGAACTGTGCAACCAGCAGATGCTTAAACGGCTGCGTGTGCTCCTTGCCTGCAAGTACGTGAAACACTTCATCAATTTCTCTTATTATTTTTTTGTTGGAGGTCAACAAGCCTTTGTCGGAATATATTTTGGCAGTTTTTTCATTAAAGTTGCCAGTGCCAAGGTAGGCGTAGCCTTTTATGGGATCTTCTGGGTTGTTGCTTCGCTTGCGCACGTAGGCTACTTTGGCATGTACTTTAAGCCCCGGCAGACTGTATATGACTTTAACTCCTGCCTGCTGCATCAAGGCTGCTGTAAGGTAGTTGTTTTCTTCGTCAAAGCGTGCTTTAAGTTCAACAAATACGGTTACCTTCTTCCCATTCTTCGCTGCACTAATCAAGCTGTTTATTACTGCTGAGTTTTCTGCAACCCTGTATTGTGTGACTTTAATTTCCAGGACTTTGGGGTCGAATGCTGCCTGCATCAAAAATCTGATAAGATAGTCGAAAGACTGATAGGGAAAATGAAGCAGTACATCCTTTTTTCTGAGCACACTTAATATGGAGTTGTTTTGCTCAAAGTCGTTTACCCGCAACGGACTTGGTATCTTTTGCATAAGAACTTGGCCAACAGGGTTGGGTAGCTTCATAAGGTCGGCAAGATTGAGGTATCTGCCTCCTTTGAGGAGCTCCTCTTCTTCTATTTCGTAAGCATCGCGCAAAAACTCTAGGAAATAGTCGGGCATGTTTTTATCATACTGAAAGCGGGTGATAGCACCTATTTTCCTTTTTCTTACTTTGCTCAATATCTTTTCGGCAATGTCGGACTGGTCTTCATTCTCTAACGAGAAGTCAGCATCACGCGATATTTTCATACTGTGACAATGCTTTATTTCATATCCGGGAAAGATGCTAGAAAGGTTCGCTTTGATGATATCGTCGATAAAAACAATATAGTGTTTACCCATGTGCGAGGGTAGTTCCACAAACCGTTCAATCTGATGGTCGGGAATTTTCATCAATGCGAAAGTGAGATCCGATGAAGACCTGACAGTTCCCTTCTTTTCCAGTTTGCGTGTAAGGCTGATTACAAGATATATGCTGTTATCTTGAATAAATGAATGGATTCCTCCTTTTTGAATTATCATGGGTTGCAAAAAAGGAAACACCTCTTCATTGAAATATTGTTCTATGAATGTTTTGTGAAATGGCTCTATCTCTTCGCCCTGATAGAGGATAATGTTTTTCTTTTTCAGTTCGCATAAAATGTCTTTGTAGAATATGTTATTATACTCTCTTTCCTGTTCGGTAACAATATCGTTTATTTCAATAAGCGTTTTTAGAGCTTCTTCGATGGATTCATCTCTTTTTATGCTTTTTAAGATTGAACTGTGATAACCTGATACTCTGACTTTGTAGAACTCCTCAAGATTAGATGAGTATATTGCTAAAAACTTGATTCTCTCATATATGGGGAGAGATTCGTTTTTAGCTTCCATCAACACCCTGTAGTTGAATGAGAGCCAGCTGATGTCTCGTTTGAAATATTTGTATTGTTTTATCTCCATTAAAAATAAGTTTAACCATGCCTGCTAAAAATGATAACAATAAAAACCGTAACTTTGTTGTAATAAAAGTAGTGTAATGAAGAAAATAGGACTTATTTCAGATACTCATGGCTTCTGGGATGATAAGTTTGAACAATATTTAAAAGAGTGTGATGAGATTTGGCATGCCGGAGATATTGGTTCTCTGGAACTTGCAGATAAATTTGAGTCCATAAAGCCTTTTCGTGCAGTGTATGGTAATATTGATGACAACAAGCTACGGGTTGCATATCCTGAAACTATGCGTTTTGAGGTTGAAGGAGTAACTGTCTTGATGACTCATATAGGTGGTTACCCCGGCAGATACAGTCCCGGCATAAAGAAGGAATTGTTTGCGAATCCACCCAAATTATTTATAAGTGGCCATTCTCATATTCTGAAAGTAATTTATGACAAGCGACTTGAGTGTCTTCATATAAATCCCGGTGCCGCAGGTAAATATGGTATTCATAAGGTGAGAACGATAGTGAGATTTGTTCTGGATAATAGCAATATCAGAGATTTGGATATTGTTGAAATGAATAGATGGTAGCAAATATTATATTAGACTAGTAGTACGTTGTAATTATGCCAATAACTCCAATAAGAACAAGAACAGTGCCTATCGAACGGTTAAGAACAATTAGTCCGCGTCTGTTGAAATGCTTTCTCAGGCTTGATACTATCAGTGTGAGGGAGAACCACCATGAAAGTGCTCCCAATCCAATTGCAGCCAGCGCAACACCTATAGCGTAAATGCCATATTCCACAGGGTTGAAATGGAATCGTGCAAAAAGAGTGACTAATACCAGCAATATGGCAACATTTGAAAGTGTGAAAGCAAATGAAGTGAAAAAGTCTTTAGCGTATCGGGTACCATTGTCCTGAAAGGTGGGTGTCCAGTTTTTAAGTGGGTTGTTTGAGTAAACTTTATATCCGAATCCAATTAAGACTGCGCTACCTATGACTTGTAATATGGTTTCGTGTCTTGTGAATAGTTCTTCTGCAAAGCTTATGCTTGTCAGCATAATTAATGCATATATTAAGTCGGACAGCATTGCGCCCAAGCCTGTAAAGAAACCATGCCATCTGCCGCGGTTCAGAGTTCGCTGAACACAGAGCATGCCAATGGGACCCATAGGTGCAGATACCAAAACGCCAATAATGAAACCTTTGATTATTAGTTCTAACATTTATTTTGGAAGTAATCGGAAACTTCTCTTGAGAAAATTGGGCACAAAGATACAAATCGGATTTCAATTGGACAAAAATAGAATATGTTTACCGATTTTCGCATCTTTTCATTAACTTTGCACTTCAAATATTTAACATCATCCCTTATGATTACTTTTTTTAAAACTCCCCGTAATACGATTGTTGCTGTTGAAACAACAGTTTCAATATCAGAGCAATCAATTGATAAACTAAATTGGCTTTTTGGAAATTCTGAAGTTCTTAAAGAAACCGAGCTGGCAGGAACTTTTGTTGGGCCCAGGAGAGAACTCATTTCTCCATGGAGCAGCACGGCAGTTGAAATAGTACAGAACATGGGTCTGGGCAAAATTTCCAGAATTGAAGAGTATGTAGTAACCGACGATAAACCAGGCTACGACCCTTTTATTAATCAGGTGTACAAAAAGCTGGACCAGAACATCTTTCTTAATGATAAAGAACAGGAACCTATTGAGGAGATAGATAATTTAGTAACATATAATGAGCAGGAGTCTCTGGCGCTTAGCGAAGATGAAATAGAGTATCTAAATGATGTAAGTAGAAAAGCAGGTAGGAAACTGACAGATAGTGAGGTGTTTGGGTTTTCGCAAGTTAACTCTGAGCATTGTCGCCACAAAATATTTAACGGAAAGTTTATTATCGATGGTGAAGAGAAAGAATATTCTCTTTTTCAGTTGATTAAAAAAACATCTGCAGCAAATCCAAATGTATTGGTGTCTGCATATAAAGATAATGTTTCATTTAATGCAGGTCCCGTTATTGAGCAGTTTGCTCCAATGAGTGGCGATAAACCTGATTTTTATGCAACACGTGATATAGAAACTGTGTTGTCGTTGAAGGCCGAAACTCACAACTTCCCCACAACTGTAGAGCCTTTTAATGGTGCTGCTACAGGAGCGGGTGGGGAGATTCGCGACAGACTGGGCGGTGGTAAGGGATCAATACCTCTTGCTGGTTCCGCAGTTTATATGACATCATATCCAAGGATGAAGCAGGGTAGAGTCTGGGAGAGTGTGCTTCCCGAACGTAAATGGCTCTATCAGTCTCCTGAAGAAGTATTGATGAAGGCTTCAAATGGTGCTTCATATTATGGAAATAACTCGGGACAACCGCTTATCTGTGGTTCACTACTCACATTTGAACATGCCGAGAATTATAAAAAATTTGGCTATGATAAAGTGATTATGCTTGCAGGCGGTATTGGCTTTACAAATAAGGATGATGCTCTGAAAGGCATTCCTGCCAAAGGTGACAAAGTTGTGGTGATGGGGGGGGACAACTATCGTATTGGACTCGGAGGTGGAGCGGTTTCATCTGTAGATACCGGCGATTTCTCTAAAGGGGTAGTTATGAATGCTGTTCAGCGTTCTAATCCTGAAATGCAAAAACGAGTGGCAAATGTTATTCGTAGTCTGACAGAATCGGGCGACAATCCGATTGTTTCTATACATGACCATGGGGCAGGAGGACACGTAAATAGCTTGTCGGAGCTTGTGGAGCAAACAGGAGGAATAATTGAAATTGACAAACTCCCAATAGGAGATAAGACTCTGTCGGCAAAAGAAATTATCGGCAATGAAAGTCAGGAAAGAATGGGTTTGCTGGTTCATGAAAAAGATCTGGAGAAAATTCAGAAAGTGGCAGACCGCGAACAAGCACAAATGTTTGTCGTGGGTGAAACCACCGACGATATGCGCCTGGTGTTTAAGCAGGGCGATGACAAGAAACCTATTGATTTGGACCTTGATGATTTCTTTGGCAAATCGCCACAGACTGTAATGGTTGATGAGACCGTTGAAGAAACATATGAGGCGCCTCAGTATGATGTTGATAATCTGGAGCAATATGTTAAAGATATTTTGAGTCTGGAGTCTGTAGCGAGTAAAGACTGGCTTATAAACAAGGTTGACCGTTCGGTGACTGGTCTTGTGGCAAGACAACAAACTCAGGGCGAGATACAGCTTCCATTGAGTGACTGTGGTGCTGTTGCCCTCGACTACAAAGGTTATCGTGGTCTTGCTTCATCTATAGGTCATGCGCCTCAGGTGGCAATGATTGACCCTGCTGCCGGTTCGGTGATGGCTGTGTCGGAAGCATTGACTAATATGGTATTTGCTCCTTTGGCTGAAGGGTTGAAGAGTGTGTCACTGAGTGCCAACTGGATGTGGCCATGCCGCAATGAGGGTGAAGATGCCAGATTGTATAAAGCAGTTGAGGCTTGTTCTGACTTTGCAATTAATTTGGGTGTTAATATTCCTACCGGGAAAGACTCATTATCAATGACTCAGCAATATGAGGATGATAAAGTTATCTCTCCCGGAACTGTTATTATTTCGGCTTCGGGTGAGGTGAATAATGTTCGTAAGATTGTTTCACCCACGATAGCGTATATTAAAGGCACCTATCTCTATCACGTTGATTTTTCACTGGATTTATTGAAGCTGGGTGGTTCGGCATTTGCTCAAACAATGGGTAAGATTGGCGATGAAGCACCAACTGTGACAGATCCGGAATATTTCAAATCTGCATTCAATGCTATTCAGGAACTTGTAAATCGCGGATTAATTATAGCAGGTCATGATATTTCAGAGGGTGGTATGATTACTACCCTGCTGGAAATGTGTTTTGCTAATCCGCAGGGTGGTATCGAAGCAAGATTGGATAAGATTCGTCATTCCGATTTGATTAAGATATTGTTCTCGGAAAACCCGGGTGTGGTTATTCAGGTAAAACATCATCACCTGGTTGAGAAAATTCTTGACGATTATGGTGTTGGTTTCGCAATTGTAGGGCGACCAATAGAGGAGAGAAAACTTATTGTATCAAAAGACGGCTTCAGGCAATCGTTTGATATAGATGAACTACGCGATACATGGTCTTATACTTCATATCTGTTTGATCAAAAACAGAGTGGATCAGAGCATGCTGCTGCAAGGTTTGAGAATTATAAAAAACAACCTTTGAAGTTTAACTTCCTGCCATCTTTTACTGGAAAGATGAGTGATATGGGCTTAAATCCTGACAGAAAAGAACGCTCAGGACTTGTTGCTGCAGTAATTCGTGAGAAAGGAACGAGCGGAGAGCGCGAAATGGCTTATGCCCTTTATTTGGCAGGCTTTGATGTGAGGGATGTTCATATGACTGATCTTGTGTCGGGTAGAGAGACGCTTGAGGATGTTAATCTGGCTGTGTTTGGAGGTAGTTCTTCAAATGCTGATGTGTTTGGCGCAGCCAAAGGATGGGCAGGAAATATTATATACAATGAAAAAGCTAAAACAGCAATTGATAATTTCTTTGCGCGCGAAGATACTTTGAGTCTTGGAGTGAACAATGGTTGTCAGTTGCTGATGGAACTTGGAAAAGTTTTCCCGGAAATGGGTGATAAACATCCTAAAATGAAGACAAATACATCAGGTAAGCACGAGTCTGCATTTATATCGTTGGAAATCCCTGAGAATAATTCAGTAATGCTTGGCTCACTATCGGATTCGGAACTTGGAGTGTGGGTGTCACATAAAGAAGGGCGCTTTGAGTTGGAAGGTGCTGAGGAAAGTTACAATGTTGCAGCTAAGTACCTATACGATGAGTATCCCGGCAATCCAAGCGGCTCTGATTTTTCTGCAGCTGCTGTTTGTTCAGCTGATGGTCGTCATCTTGTGATGATGCCACATCTGGAGCGTGCCATTTTCCCTTGGCAAAATGCTTACTATCCCTATGAGTTTCGCAAACATGATGTGACTCCATGGATGGAGGCTTTCGTGAATGCAAGGGAGTGGTTGAAGGACAGATAATTGAGTTTAGAACACTAAACGGTTAAATTAGAAGATATATAATATGTTTGTCATGTCAATTTGTTGACATGGCAAACATATTATACAATTTGAAAATAGTGATTAAATGAGAGAGGTGATTTTTGAATACAAAATGAAAGTACGCGACTATGAGTGTGATGCACAGGGACATGTGAACAATGCTAACTATCAGCATTACTTCGAGGTTGCGCGTCATGAGTTTCTTGAAAAACATGATTTGAATTTTTTTGAACTTCACAAAAATGGAATAGATGCGGTTGTTGCGCGCGTGGATATACGCTACAAAACCCCTCTTATAGGAATGGATGAGTTTGTCTGTACTGTTGCCCTTGAGAGAACAGGAATTAAATATGTTTTTCATCAGGAGATTGTTCGACTGTCCGATAAGAAAGTTTGTGCTAAAGGGAAAATTGAGGTGGTATCTTTGGTTAATGGAAAATTGTCGCAACCTGTAATTTTTGATGAGGCATTCAAAGAGTATCTGTGATTACTTAAAATAAGTGTTGTTTGATTTTTTGCCTTTACTTTTATCTAATATAAATGAATAATCAGGATAATCTATTATATCAAATAGCTCTCACCAAGATTAAAGGTGTGGGTGTTGCTTTAGCTAAAACTTTAATGCAAACCATTGGTGATGAGAGAGCTATATTCAAGGAAAGCAGAAACAGTCTTCGGAAAATTCCCAGAATATCTCCTCAAATAGTTGATGCTATAAACAGTGCCTCGCTGATCCAGAGTGCTGAAGATGAGCTGGATTTTGTTGTTAAAAATAATCTTCGTGCTTTATTCTTTATGGACGAAGATTACCCTCAGCGTCTCACTCACTGTGTGGATGCACCTGTATTACTTTACGCAAAAGGTGATACCGATTTTAACAGAACAAAAGTGGTTAGCATTGTGGGAACAAGAAATGCATCGAGATATGGATTACAGGTTTGTGAAAAGTTAATTGAGGATCTGGCAGTAAGCCACCCTGATATTCAAATAGCAAGTGGATTGGCTTATGGAGTTGATATATGTGCTCATCGGGCGGCATTGCAAAATAATATGTCAACAGTTGCAGTTTTGGCCCACGGTCTTGACAGGATTTATCCTTTTGTTCACCGTCAAACGGCTATTGATATGATTGAAAATGGTGCTTTACTGACAGAGTTTCCCAGCGGTACCAATCCCGATCGTCATAATTTTGTAAGACGTAACAGGATTGTGGCAGGTATGGCAGATGCTGTCATAGTGGTGGAGTCGGGAATAAAGGGAGGTTCTTTGATTACTGCCGAAATTGCTAATTCATATTTTCGAGAAGTATTCGCGGTACCTGGTCGTGTGACTGATACTTATGCAATTGGAGCAAATAAACTTATAGCCGACAATAAGGCTATATTGCTACAGGACGCAAACAGCCTCTTAAAGCATATGGGGTGGGAGGAAGAAAAGAGTCTTTCGAAACCCATTCAGAAAGAGTTATTCGTGAATCTGTCGGAAGATGAGGAGAAGGTTTTTACAGCACTGAGCTCAGGTGAAACGAAACAGGTAAATATGTTGTCGATTGAGCTGGATATTCCTGTATCTGAGCTTTTCTTTACATTGCTGGAACTGGAAATGAAAGATATTGTACTGGCTCTCCCGGGAGGCATGTATAAGTTGGCCTGAAATGTTGTTTTTGTTCCTTTTATCATTATCTTTGGAATTTAGAAACCAGTAATAATTATTTGTTTATGGCTTTAGAAATTGGTGATAAAATTCCGGACGTATTGGGTAAAGATCAAAATGGAGTTTTTATAAATTCAGGCGATTATAGAGGTAAGAAACTAGCATTATACTTTTACCCCAAGGATAATACTCCGGGCTGCACATCGCAGGCATGTAGTTTGAGAGACGGATACGACGAACTCCTTAAGGCGGGTTATGCTGTTCTTGGTGTAAGCATCGACAGTGAGACTTCTCATCAGAACTTTATCGCCAAACACAATATTCCGTTTCCATTAATTGCTGATACTGACAAGAAACTTGTAGAAACATTTGGAGTTTGGCAAGAGAAAAAAAAATACGGTAGAACTTACATGGGAACTGTAAGAACAACCTTTTTGGTAGATGAACAAGGTATAATAAAAGAAAAAATAGAGGGTAGAAAAGTGAATACTAAAAATCATGCTATCCAGATATTAGAATTAAATATTTGAAAAATACAAAACTAGAGAATTAAAGAAATGGCAAAGAAAGAAGAAGTTCAAAATAGTGAGAAACTAAATGCCCTAAAGGCTGCTATGGATAAGATTGAAAAAACTTATGGCAAGGGTTCAATTATGAAGATGGGTGACGAAAAGATTGAAGAGATTTCAGTAATACCCACAGGTTCTATTGGATTAAACGTTGCATTAGGAGTAGGTGGTTATCCTCGAGGGCGTGTTATAGAAATATTTGGTCCCGAGTCTTCGGGTAAAACTACTTTAGCAATACATGCTATTGCTGAAGCTCAAAAGGCAGGAGGGGTAGCAGCATTTGTTGATGCTGAACATGCTTTCGATCGCTTTTATGCAGAGAAACTTGGTGTCGATACCGACAATCTCCTTATATCTCAGCCGGGAAGTGGGGAGGAAGCACTCGAAATTACAGAACAGTTGATTCGTTCATCAGCAGTTGATATTGTTGTGATTGACTCTGTAGCTGCGCTTACTCCTAAAAAGGAGATTGAGGGTGATATGGGGGATTCGAATGTTGGTTTGCAGGCACGTTTGATGTCTCAGGCTTTACGTAAACTGACTTCTGCAATTAGTAAGACTAACACAACCTGTATATTTATTAATCAGCTCCGTGAGAAAATTGGAGTTATGTTTGGTAATCCCGAAACAACTACAGGTGGAAATGCGTTGAAGTTTTACTCATCTGTTCGTTTGGATATTCGCAGAATAGGAACTCTCAAGGATGGAGATGAAGTGCATGGTAATCAGACTCGTGTCAAAGTTGTAAAGAATAAAGTTTCACCTCCATTCAGAAAGGCTGAGTTTGATATTATGTACGGTGAAGGCATATCCCGAGAAGGAGAAATTCTGGACTTGGGTGTGGATCTCGAAATAATAAAGAAGAGCGGATCGTGGTATAGCTACAAAGATGCAAGGCTGGCACAGGGGCGAGATGCATCAAAGGCTGTTATTAAAGACAATCCCGAATTGGCTGATGAACTTGAACAGTTAATCTTTGATGCCTTAAAGAAATAGATAAAAGGACGGGGTTCATAATTTGAATCTCGTCTTTTTATTTTCCAATTAAAAACGAACATACTTTTCATACCTGTTAAATCAAATAAAACAGACAATGAATTCATACAGAGCATTATCTCAAAAAGAAGTTGATATCTTATCAGTCAACAACTGTAATTGTGAAGATTGGACAAGAGTGTTGGTTACCGACGGTTTTGATCCTGAGTATGTGCGAAATTGCACGTTTTCGGGAGATATGAAAGTAGGGAAGCTTGAAAGGATATATAACCTTAAAGGGGGGTTAAAAAAGCATGCCGGCATTAACAATGTGACTTTTCACAATTGTGAAATAGGGAATGATGTGGTTATTGAAAATGTACAGAATTATATTGCCAATTATAAAATAGGCAATAACTGCTTTATCCAGAATGTGGATATCATGTTTGTTGATGAGAATACCTCTTTTGGTAATGGGACGGAGGTTAATGTTCTCAATGAAACAGGTGGGCGAGAGGTGCATATAAACGATAAACTGTCTGCTCATTTTGCTTATATATATTCACTTTACCGACATCGTCCGCTATTGATTGAGCGAATGAAAAGTATTGTTGACTTTTATTGCAACAAATATAGCTCAACATACGGAACTGTTGGTGATTACTCTACTATTGTAAATGTAGGCTGTATTAACAGCGTGAAGATTGGCAGTTACTCAAAGATTATTGGTGCCATGAAATTGAAAAATGGCTCAATTAATAGTAATGAGGCTGCGCCTGTTTATGTTGGCAGAAATGTTATTGCTCAGGATTTTATAGTTTCGTCAGGTTCAAAAATTGATGGTGGTGCCACAATTTCAAAATGCTTTGTGGGGCAGGCATGTATTTTGGATAAAGGATATTCTGCTTCCCATTCCCTGTTTTTCAGTAATTGCCAGGGAGAAAATGGAGAGGCATGTTCGTTGTTTGCTGGTCCCTATACTGTTACTCATCATAAGTCAACTCTATTGATTGCGGGTATGTTTTCTTTTATGAATGCAGGCTCCGGATCAAATCAGAGTAATCATATGTTTAAGCTGGGGCCTATTCATCAGGGAATTGTAGAACGTGGAGCTAAAACCGCAAGTAACTCTTATGTGTTGTGGCCTGCCAAGGTCGGACCTTTTTCGTTGATTCTTGGAAGACACAATCATCACGCTGATACATCCAATCTCCCTTTTTCATACTTAGTAGAAAATGATAATGTGACTAATCTGATGCCTGGTATTAACCTTAAAAGTGTTGGAACAATCAGAGATGCTAAAAAGTGGCCTGAACGAGATCAGAGGAAAGATACAAACAAACTTGATTTTATCAACTTTAACTTGCTAAGCCCGTACACTATTCAAAAGGTTTTCGCAGGTGTGGAGATATTGAGAAATCTGCAGGCTACAGCAGGAGAAGCATCAGAAATATACACGTATCAAAGTTGCGTTATCAAAAACTCATCATTATTAAGGGGGTTGCAATTATACGAAATAGTAATTCATAAATTTCTTGGGAACTCTATCATAAAGAGATTGGAGAAAACAGAATTTGCCACAAACGATGAAATTAGAAACCAATTAGAGCCGGATACGTCCGTCGGACTTGGAGAGTGGGTTGATGTGGCAGGACTTATTGCACCAAAAACTGAGATTGAGAAGCTTATTTGCAAAATAGAAGATGGTGAAATTAACTATTTGAAAGATATAAACAAGGTCTTTGAACAGCTTCATGAAAAGTATTATGAATTGGAGTGGACTTGGGCCTGGGATAAAATTAAACAATATTATAATGTAACGCTTGAGACTATTACATCAGAAGATGTAATTTCGATTGTTGAAAAATGGAAATCGTCGGTAATTAGACTTGACGAGATGATATATGATGATGCGAAGAAAGAATTTTCACTATCTTTCAAAACTGGTTTTGGCGCTGATGGAAATATTCAAGATCAGACTATGGATTTTGAGTATGTAAGGGGCGCTTTTGATAGCAACCCCTTTGTGATAACAACTTTAAAGCATATTGCGGATAAAAGTGCTTTGGGAGATGAGATTATTGGAAGGATGTTGAAAGTGAGATAGCATTATAAAATGTTTTAGTTATTAAATGAAAGAACTACTTAATGAATTGAATTCTAAGCAGCGAGAAGCTGTAGAGTTTTGTGATGGTCCCTCATTGATTATTGCAGGTGCAGGTTCGGGAAAGACCCGTGTCCTTACTTATAAAATAGCATATTTGTTGGAGCAGGGCTTACCTCCATATTATATTTTGGCGCTTACTTTTACAAACAAAGCATCTCGCGAGATGAAGTCGAGAATTGCAGAGTTGGTAGGTGAAAGAAAGGCTCGACAACTGTGGATGGGCACTTTTCACTCGGTTTTCTCCAGAATTCTTCGTAGCGAAGCTGAGAAAATAGGATTTAACTCTAATTTCACCATATTCGATTCTTCTGACTCTGCAAATCTGATACGTTTGATTATTAGAGAGATGGAGATTGATGATAAGGTTTATAAGCCTGGTGGTGTTCATAATCAAATATCCAGAGCAAAAAATGGTTTGGTGACTCCGACCATGTATGCGACAAATAAAGAAATATTGGAATATGATCGTTATTCCAAGCGACCCTTACTTTATGAGATTTATCAGCGTTATCAGAATAGATTGAAAGCTGCAAACAGTATGGATTTTGATGACCTTCTTATGTACACCAATATTTTGATGAGGGATAATCCTGATGTATTGAAGGAATATCAAAATCGTTTTCAGTATATACTTGTTGATGAGTATCAGGACACAAATTATGCGCAACATTTGATTGTGAAGCAGCTTGCCGAAGTTAATAATCGTGTGTGTGTTGTGGGAGATGATGCTCAGAGCATTTACTCTTTTCGTGGTGCAAATATTGATAACATTCTGAAGTTTAAAAACTCTTTTCCGGGTACACAGACTTTTAAGTTGGAACAGAATTATCGCTCTACTCAACATATTGTGAATGCAGCGAATAGTCTTATAAAAAAGAATACTGAACAGATTTTCAAGGAGATTTTTTCTGAGAATGAAGAGGGTGAAAAGATTGAGGTGTTAAGTGCTTTCTCTGATTTTGAGGAGGGGTTGATCGTCTCTAATAAAATCAGTAGAATGAGAATCAGCGAGCATGCTTCTTATTCCGATTTTGCCATATTGTATCGTACCAATGCTCAATCACGAATATTTGAAGATGCATTGCGGAAGAAAAATATACCATATGTTATTTATGGTGGACTTTCATTTTATCAGCGAAAGGAGATTAAGGATATTATAAGTTATTTCCGTCTTATAGTAAACCCTAATGATGAAGAGGCGTTCAGACGCATAGTAAACTTTCCTACCCGAGGCATAGGGGATGTGACAGTAAATAAAATCTCAGAAGCTGCGCACTTGCATAGTGTAAGCTTGTGGGATGTATTGTCTTCTCCGATTCAATTCAACTTACAAATCAATACGGGAACAGCTAAAAGGTTAAGCGTGTTTTATGAGCTTTTGAGTGGGTTTATTGCCGAAAATGAATCTCTGGATGTTGAACAGCTTGCTAAAAACGTACTTAGAAATACCGGTATTTTAAAAGATGCTTATGAGGATTTAACCCCTGAAGGAATGAGCCGAGCTCAGAATATACAAGAGTTTCTTAATGCTGTAAGTGAGTTTGTATCTGTGAGAAAGGAAGAGGGTAATGAGGATGTTCGGCTTATCGATTTTTTGTCTGAGGTTTCACTACTCACCGATCAGGACACTAACAGTAGTGATGATAATGACCGAGTTACTCTTATGACTGTACACTCTGCTAAAGGTCTGGAGTTTAATCATGTCTTTGTAGTGGGAATGGAGGAAGAGCTATTTCCCTCTTCTATGGCATTGTCTGAGCAACGAGGTCTTGAAGAAGAACGACGTTTGTTTTATGTGGCAATAACCAGGGCAATGAAAAGTTGTACCGTCTCATATGCAAGGAGCAGATTTAGAAATGGTACAACAAACTCAGCAAGGGAGAGTCGTTTTCTAAAAGATATAGATTCGCGTTATTTGAAATTAGACAATAAGACAACCGGAGGACAAGAAGGGGTTTCTGGCGGATTTTGGGATTCTATGCGACAAAATAGCAATAAAGATAGAGAGAAAAGAGTGTCTTCTAACTACTCATCTTTTAAAGAGGCATCACGAAAGACCCCTGTTAAAGATCTTTCCGGCTCGTCATCTCAACTAAGTGAGGTGGCTAATATACTAAATACGGGAGATATTATAGAGCACGAACGTTTTGGGCGTGGTGTAGTTAGTGCAATTGAGGACTCCGGAGCTAATAAACGAGCATTTGTTGATTTTGATTCAGCAGGCCAAAAGCAATTGTTACTTAAATATGCAAAATTTAAGATAGTTAAATAGCAATTAGTCAAAATCATTTCAATTTCTCATATTTTATGACTATTTTTGGATTCTTTTTCGCACATATAGATAATTAATAACTAACAGTTTAAATATAAAATTAAAATGATTAAAAGCGCTTTACAAATTGCAAGAGCAAGTTATGTTCCTAAAATGCCAAAGGCATTATATGGTGATGTGCAACCAAAAGCTGGTGACACTACTACATCCGTAAGAGATCAGGAGGATATTAAAAATCTTTTCCCTAATCACTTCGGTCTGCCCATCATTACTTTTGAGGAATCCAATGAAAGCTTAAAGTCAGATAAACCAATTAATGTTGGTGTGATTTTGTCTGGTGGTCAAGCTCCCGGAGGTCATAATGTTATTGCAGGTATTTTTGATTCAATCAAAAATATTAATCCCGACAGTCGCCTGTATGGTTTTATTTTAGGACCTGGAGGATTGGTTAATCATGAATATAAAGAACTTACTTCTGATATCATTGATGAATATCGTAATACTGGAGGATTTGACATCATTGGTTCGGGCAGAACTAAACTTGAAGAAAAAGAGCAATTCGATAAAGGTTTGATTATTTTGAAAAAACTTAATATCAGTGCGCTTGTAATCATTGGAGGCGATGACTCAAACACTAATGCGCTTGTATTAGCTGAATACTACAAGTCTATTAATGCAGGTGTTCAAGTTATTGGTTGTCCCAAAACTATTGATGGAGATTTGAAAAATGAGCAAATAGAAACATCATTTGGCTTTGACACTGCTACAAAAGTTTATTCGGAGGTAATTGGAAATATACAGCGTGACTGTAACTCTGCACGTAAGTACTGGCACTTCATAAAGCTCATGGGACGCTCTGCTTCTCATATCGCTCTGGAATGTGCTCTTCAAACTCAGCCTAACATCTGCATTATATCAGAGGAGGTCGAGGCTAAACAACAATCTCTTGAGGATATTGTAAATTATATTGCAGATATAGTTATTAAGCGTTCAGAAAAAGGGATGGATTTCGGAACTGTATTGATCCCCGAAGGATTAATTGAGTTTATACCCGCAATGAAAGATCTTATTTCTGAACTGAACGATTTCCTCGCTCACAATCAAGAAGAGTACGACTTGGTTCGTCGTTCTGCAAAGCGTGAGTATATAATAAGCAAACTCTCTGAAAAGAATTCGAAAGTATATTCAAGTCTGCCGGAAAATGTTGCACGTCAGCTTACTCTTGACAGAGACCCACATGGTAATGTTCAAGTTTCGTTGATTGAAACTGAAAAACTTCTCTCTGAAATGGTTAAATCTCGTTTGACTGAGTTGTCTAAAGAAGGCAAATATAATGGCAAATTTGCAACAATTTCGCACTTCTTTGGATATGAGGGGCGTTGTGCTGCACCATCAAATTATGATTCAGATTATTGTTATTCACTAGGATATACTGCTTCATTACTTGTGGCATCAGGCAAGACAGGATATATGTCATCTGTTAGAAACACAACTAAGTCTGCAGATCAGTGGATTGCCGGCGGTATTCCAATCACTATGATGATGAATATGGAAAGACGTCACGGTGCAATGAAACCCGTTATTCAGAAGGCGTTGGTAAGACTCGATGGGAAGCCTTTCCAGTATTTTGCTAGCAACAGAGATCAATGGGCTATTGAAACATCTTACGTTTACCCGGGTCCAATACAATATTTTGGTCCTGCTGAAGTGTCTGATCAACCCACAATTACTTTGTCGCTGGAACAACAGAAGTAATAATATAATCAATCTATTATATAGAGCGGCAGGTTCCTTTATTGGAACTGCCGCTTTTTTGTTGTATTAGCGGTGTGGATAATTATTATAGAAATTCTGTTGTTGCACTAATATTAAAGGTAAGCATTCGCTCTACTCCGTCTTAAATTAGCATTTTCTTGTTTTTATCTTTGTACCAAAAAAGATGTGGTCAATAAAGTATTTCGAAGAAGTATATAAACGCTTCCAATCCAGCGGTCTTAATGCAAGAGATTTTTGTCATAATGAGTGCATTGCAGAAGCTAAGTTTTATTACTGGAAGAGGAGATTGAAAGAGCATGCCAGGCTAGCGGAGCAGCAACCCGGATTTGTGCCAATAGTTTTATCAGGTTCTACTGCGCAGCTACAGGCAG
>CAYFUQ010000027.1:20756-26627 GCA_964346415.1 uncultured Proteiniphilum sp. | reverse complement strand
CTTTGGCAATCTTAATCATTGCCTGCGCAATTATTTTAGCCTGTATCGGTTTGTAGCGTTTGGGAATGGCAAAGTCAAGAGCTTGCATGATATGTTTGGAAATGTCTTCGCCGGTTCGCTTTTCCTTTCGGTTGCCTACGATTAGTGATGGGCGCATAATATATGTCTTCGGAATTTCCTGAGCTATGACATCGCGTTCCATTTCACCTTTCAGTCGATTGTAGAATACTTTGCTGTTTGCGTCTGCACCCAGTGCGGATATCACTATATATTGGCTTATGTTATTTTGTTTCGCTAGTCGGGCGGCTTCCACAGGAATTCCATAATCAATGGCGCGATATAGTTCTTTGTCGGGTGTCTTTGCCCGCGTAGTTCCTATGCAGCAAAATACTACATCGCCTTTGAAGATGTCGGAATAATCACCCAGCTTTAGAAGGTCAATGATATGCTCTTCGAGCTTGGGGTGGTTGTATCTGACTTCTTTTCGGGTCAGCACTTTCACTTTCTCATATTCTTCGTTGTTCAGCAACTGCTGCAGCAGGTGATTTCCTGTTAATCCGGTTGCTCCTAATATAATGGCTGTCTTTCTCATTGTTCTGTTTTTTTTGGTTGCACAAGATATGAAAAAAAGATTATCTTTGCACCAAATATAAAAAAGTAAATACAAAGTATGTCAGACGATAAGAAGATTATTTTTTCGATGGTGGGAGTCAGCAAGACTTTTCCGCCTCACAAGCAGGTGTTGAAGGATATATACCTGTCTTTTTATTATGGTGCCAAGATTGGCATTATCGGTTTGAATGGTTCGGGAAAATCGACATTGTTGAAAATTATTGCCGGTATTGAAAAGGAATATCAGGGCGAGGTGGTGTCGGACAAGAGTTTCACAACCGGATATCTGGAGCAGGACCCGCAGCTGGATGGCGACAAATCGGTGATTGATGTGGTGCGCGAAGGTGTGCAGCCCATTATGGATTTGCTGGCAGAATATGAAGATATAAATCTGAAGTTTGGTCTCCCCGAATATTACGAGGATGAGGAGAAGATGAACAAATTGTTTGATCGTCAGGCAAAACTTCAGGACGAACTGGATGCAGTTGATGCTTGGAATATTGACAACCGCCTTGAGCGTGCAATGGATGCATTGCGCTGTCCGCCTGAGGAGCAGCCCGTTAGAGAACTATCGGGAGGTGAGCGTCGCCGTGTGGCTTTGTGTCGTTTGTTGCTGCAAGAACCTGATGTGTTGTTGCTTGACGAACCTACCAACCACCTTGATGCTGAGTCTATCGACTGGCTGGAGCAACACCTGCAACAATATAAAGGTACAGTAATCTGTATTACTCACGACCGTTACTTCCTTGATCATGTGGCGGGATGGATTCTGGAGCTTGACCGTGGCGAGGGTATTCCATGGAAAGGTAACTACACTTCATGGCTGGAGCAGAAAACCAAGCGTATGGAGATGGAGGAGAAGCAGGCCAGCAAGCGTCGTAAAACTCTGGAGCGTGAGCTTGAGTGGATTAATATGGCCCCCAAGGCTCGTCAGGCTAAGGGTAAGGCTCGTCTGAACTCTTATGAGCAATTGCTGAATCAGGATCAGAAGGAGCGTGAGGAAAAGCTGGAGATATTTATCCCCAATGGTCCCCGACTGGGTAATAAGGTGATTGAGGCCCATGGTGTGTCGAAAGCGTTTGGTGACAAGTTGCTTTTTGACAATCTAAACTTTATGTTGCCGCCCAACGGTATTGTGGGTATTATCGGTCCTAATGGTGCAGGTAAAACTACTTTGTTCCGCCTGATTGAAGGAATTGAAACTGCCGACAAGGGTACGTTTGAGGTTGGAGAAACTGTGGTAACTGCTTATGTTGACCAGACTCACGAGGCTATCGATCCCGAGAAAACTGTTTATGAAGTTGTGTCGGAAGGTACTGAGTTTATCAGGGTAGGGGGCAGAGAGATTAACTCTCGTGCTTATTTGTCGCGCTTCAACTTTACAGGTGCCGATCAGGAAAAGCTGTGCGGTGTGTTGTCGGGTGGTGAGCGCAATCGCTTGCATCTTGCATTGACTATGAAGTCGGAGGCAAACGTGTTGCTTCTTGACGAACCTACCAACGATATTGACGTGAACACGCTTCGTGCTTTGGAAGAGGGTCTGGAAAACTTTGCGGGATGTGCCGTGGTTATTTCTCACGATCGTTGGTTCCTGGATAGAATTTGTACTCACATTCTTGCTTTTGAGGGTAACTCGGAGGTATTCTATTTCGAGGGTTCTTACAGTGAGTATGAGGAAAACAAGAAGAGACGTCTTGGCAATGTAGAGCCTAAAAGAATCAGATACAGAAGTATAAACTAACTATATGAAAATGAGAAAAACGTTATTAATTGTCTTAACTTTTTTCTCCTGCTTTGCTGTCTCTGCTCAAAAACGCAACATAAAGGGTGTGGTTCTTGATGCGGAGTATAAGACACCGGTGCCATTTGCAGCTGTTTTCGTTGAGAGCAGCCGCTATGGCACTGTTGCTAATAATATGGGTGAATTCTCTTTTGTTGCGCCTGATTCGTTGAGCCGGTCTAATCTAATAGTTTCAGCACAGGATTTTCATTTGATGAGGTTGCCGTTGGAGTTGCTCTCAGCTCCGAGGATTGAGCTTTTGCTGGTTCGTGATGTGGGCAGGACTTACTCGGGCGTTTTACACAAGAGTGTGGCTTATGTTTTGAAAGATTGGCTGCCTTTGGGAAACGAGTCAACCAATAAATTCGATTTCGGACGATTGCAAACTATCCCCACATACAATCCCATTGAGGGATTGCGCTTGCGCGGAGGTGTTGCTTCAAACTCACGGCTGAGTCCTCACTTCTTTGTGAAGGGATATGGTGCTTATGGATTCAGAGATGAGAAGTTTAAGTACAGAGGTGAAGCGATCTATTCTTTCAACCGAAAGGTATATCATGATGAGGAGTTTCCGCGAAACAATTTGCGATTGATTTATGAGAACGATTTATATTCACCGGGTGAGATGCATCCGCGCAGACAGAATGATCTGTTGCTGGTTGCTTTTCGTCGTTCCAAAAATGAATCGACCTACCGCAAGTTTGCCGAGATTAATTATGAAAAAGATTATGCAAACGGACTTGGGCATGTTTTTTGGTTTAGAAAGTCGCAGTTGACCCCGCAAGGGAGCCTTAGCTTTGCACCTGTTACAAATGATGCCGCACTAACTGTAAGTAAGCCTGTAGATAATAGTGAGATGGGGGTGTCACTGCGATTTGTAGGAAAGGAAGCTTATTTGCAACAGAAGCGTGAGAAAATATTGCTGAATTATGATATGCCGCTTATTATTCTGTCGCATTCTATGGGAATGAAGGGTGTTGCAGGTGGAGATTATAATTATCATAAGACAGAGCTGGTGTTGCAAAAGAGGTTTATTCTCAGGGATCTTGCTCATCTTGATTTGTCGGCAGAGTTTTCAAAGATATGGAATAGTGTGCCTTTCCCCTTATTGCTTTATCCCAATCAACGAATAAGAAATAATATTGAAAGTCCTTCTTTCTATCTGGGGCGTTCGCTTGAGTTTGCTGCTGATGAGCAATATGCATTGCGTGCTACTTTTGTGGGTGATGATTTGTTTTTTGCTAAGGTTCCGCTGCTCAACATGGTTCAGATTAAAGAACTGTTGTCGTTCAGGGCATCTTACGGAAAACTGAGTGATAAGAATATTCCTACCATACAAAATGGTCTGCCGATATTTCCGGAGGTAACACATGACTACAACGGGATTCCATACATTGAAGGCTCAATTGGGATAACGGGGTTGCTTGGTTTGCTGAGAGTGGAATACGTGCACCGTTTTACACATCGTGATGTTCACAATGCAGTGAAGGGTGCAATTCGTATTGATATTTCAATCTGATAAAGAGAGAATTGCAGACTTGTTGAGTATGGTTAATTTTGTGTGTTAACATATTAGGACTATCTTTGCAAAAACAAATAAAACTATAAAATGACTACAACACCTAATTGTATAAAATGCGGAAGCGCAGTTACCTATTTTGATGGTTCTTTGTTTCACTGCACGGAGTGTTTCCATGAGTGGACGCAGGAGGACGGCGACGCTGCCGAACAGAGTGGCAAAGTGATAGATAGTAATGGTAACGAACTGTTTGACGGTGACGATGTTACTGTTATCAAAGACCTGAAGGTTAAGGGTTCGTCGATGGTTGTTAAACGTGGTACTCGTGTGCGTGGTATTCGTCTTTCGAGTGACGATCCTACACATGTGCAGGGGCGCGTTGACGGGCAATCTATTTTTATCCTGACAGAGTTTTTGAAGAAGTAGAAAATACGAAACATACAGAATTTAATCCAACACTTCGAAGCTTTGTAGATGTGTTGGATTTTTTTGTTCAATTTCCATCCTTTTTTGTTATCTTTGTACGTTTTAAAAGAGTGTTTGAAGAGCATTTGATTTGCAGTAATTCAAATACATAGTGAGCGTACAACAACCGAATAACAACCAAATTAGTGATTACAATATTAGGAATAGAATCATCTTGTGATGACACATCGGCAGCTGTGATTGTGGATGGGGTTATCAAGTCAAATATAATAGCCAACCAATCGGTTCATGAGCGTTATGGGGGTGTGGTGCCTGAGCTGGCGTCGCGTGCTCATCAGCAAAATATCATACCGGTTGTCCATGACGCTTTGCAACAGGCGGGTGTGAGCAAGGAGGATATCTCTGCTGTTGCTTTCACTCGAGGGCCGGGCTTGCTGGGGTCACTTTTGGTGGGTACATCATTTGCCAAGGGGTTTGCTTCGGCGCTTAATATTCCGATGATTGATATTAATCATTTGCAGGCACATGTGCTGGCTCATTTTATAAAAGAAGACGAACATGACACAGACCAGCCTGAGTTTCCTTTTTTGTGTCTGTTGGTTTCAGGAGGTAATTCGCAGATTATTCTGGTGAAGTCACACAGCGATATGGAAATTATAGGTCAAACAATTGATGATGCGGCAGGTGAGGCATTCGACAAAAGTGCCAAGGTTATGGGACTGGGATATCCTGGTGGTCCGGTGATTGACAGGCTGGCAAAGGAGGGTGATCCCAATCGTTTTACTTTTAGCAAGCCAAATATTCCCGGCTTTGATTATAGCTTTAGCGGACTGAAGACATCTTTTCTCTATTTCCTGAGAGATGAACTAAAGAAGGATGCTGATTTTATTGAGAAAAATAAGGAAGACCTGAGTGCATCGTTGCAAAAGACGATTATTGATGTGTTGATGGACAAGCTATATAAAGCCACGAAGCAATATAAAATAAAAGAGGTTGCCGTGGCGGGTGGTGTGTCGGCCAATTCAGGATTGCGTGCTGCATTTGAGGATTACAGCCGCAGATATGGATGGAAGATTCACATCCCCAAGTTTTCATACACAACAGACAATGCCGCTATGGTTGCCATTTCGGGATACTATAAGTATCTCGACGGTGAGTTTTGCGGTCATGAAGTGGCACCGTATGCACGAGTGTCAATCTAAATAATATATTCATTTAAAAATTAATCATAACATAAATATATGTCAGAAAAAGTTACAAACAGCGTTGAGGAGAAAAAGAAGAACCTCAATTTTATTGAAGCATTAGTTGAGAGAGACTTGAAAGCAGGTAGAAATGATGGTCGAATTCAGACTCGTTTCCCGCCTGAACCAAACGGTTATCTTCACATTGGTCATGCTAAGGCTATTTATATTGACTTTGGTATTGCCGAAAAGTATAACGGTATATGTAATCTTCGATTTGATGACACTAATCCTGTGAAGGAGGATGTGGAGTATATCGATTCTATTTTGGAAGATATAGAATGGCTTGG
>CAYFUQ010000027.1:0-20656 GCA_964346415.1 uncultured Proteiniphilum sp. | reverse complement strand
ATGCATTTCCGTGACCCAATTATCTACCGTGTCATTAATATTCCGCATCACCGTACAGGTACCGACTGGAAAGCTTATCCGATGTATGACTTTGCACACGGGCAGTCTGACTTCTTCGAAGGTGTAACTCACTCGCTCTGTACGCTTGAGTTTGAGGTGCATCGTCCGCTCTATGATTGGTTCCTTGATCAGCTTGTTACGGATGATTATCGTCCTTATCAAACTGAGTTTAATCGTCTGAATCTTACTTACACAGTTATGAGCAAGCGACGTTTGCTGCAACTGGTTCAGGATAACTTGGTCTCAGGATGGGATGATCCGCGTATGCCTACTTTGTCGGGAATGCGACGCAGAGGATATACACCTGAGTCAATTCGCGCTTTTATAGAGAAAATTGGTTACACCAAATATGATGGAATCAACGACTTCTCACTTCTGGAATATGCTGTGAGAGAAGATTTGAATAAGAGAACAGCAAGGGTGTCGGGAGTTATAGATCCTATTAAGCTTATTATCACAAACTATCCTGAGGATAAGGTGGAGGAGATGGAAACCATCAACAATCCGGAAGATGAATCAATGGGTTCTCGCAAGTTGAAATTTACACGTGAACTATGGATTGAGCGTGATGACTTTATGGAAGATGCTCCAAGAAAATATTTCCGTCTGACACCGGGTAAAGAGGTTCGCCTCAAAAGCGCTTACATTGTGAAGTGTACAGGCTTCAAGAAGGATGAAGACGGTAATGTGGTTGAGGTGTATGCTGAATATGACGAGCAGACTCGTAGCGGGATGCCTGAGTCGGCACGTAGGGTGAAGGGAACCATTCACTGGATTTCTGTTCCATATAGTCTAGATGCAGAGGTTCGCCTTTATGATCGTCTCTTTATGGTTGAAAACCCACAGGCCGATAAGGATAAGGACTTCCGCGAATTTATCAATCCCGACTCATTGCTTGTAAAACAAAACTGCAAAGTTGAAGAGTATTTGAAAGATGCTCAGCCGCTGGATATATTCCAGTTTCAGCGTGTTGGATATTTCAATGTGGATAAAGACTCAACTCCTGAGAAGTTGGTTTTCAACCGAACGGTTGCGCTGCGCGATTCGTGGAAGGGATAATTGTTTTTTGTTTTTTGAATTTCGAAAGGTGTAAACAATATGGGTAAGAAGAATAGTGATAATTATGTAAAAGGTCTGGTTCGTAAATATGAGAGAAATAGTGAGGAGGGTAAGATGATTTATTTTGATGCATCTGACTTTGGACTCATTATTGATTACTATATTGATGAATATTTTTATGAAGATGCTGAAGACGTGATCGAAATTGCGCTTTCTATACATCCTAATAATGATCAGATCAAATTTCAAATGGCTAGGATATTGGTATATACCGGCCGAAATGAAGAAGCTGAAGAATATTTAGATAGCCTGATGAATGATGATTCTATGGAGTTCTTGTTGCTCAAAATAGAGAACCTCTTTCGACTGATAAAAGACAAGGAGGCTGAGGCTATCATAAATAAGAAGCTGGAGTCTATATCGGGTGATGAAGATAAGGCTGATTTTTTGGCTCAGGTAGGTTTTCTGGCTCTTGATACTGATGACCAGTTTGCCGGTATAAATTATCTGGAACATAGTTTGCATTTTTATGAGAGCAAAAGCACCTATCTCTATAGCGAGCTGATTTATGCTTATGAAATGACCGGTGATTATAATTCAGCAATTTATTATAATAATATATTGCTGGACTTAGATCCCTATTCTTACGAGAATTGGATTAGCATGGGCAAGCTTTACTCAATCAACAAACAGTATGACAAAGCAATAATCGCTTTTGACTTTGCTCACACCATTAATGAGGATGATGTTTCAGCACTCAAAATGAAGGCATTGACGCTTTATTTGAATGATAATGTTGAGGAAGCTATTCGCATATTTTGGGATTGTGTAGAGAAAACACCCGGTGATGAATCTCTTTATGATTCATTGATGGAGGGATATGAGTATCTTGAGCAGTATGATAAGGTTTCTGACATTATTGATAAGAAGGAAAAACTGTTTGGAGAACGTGGAATTGTAATACGTCGTGCATTGCTTGCTTTGTTGATGGATGATGTGGACCAGGCACGTAAGCTGTATGAAGAAGTTCCTGAAAAAGATCGGAAACTTCTTGACTATCATATGCTCAGCGGTGAACTTTATCTTATTGACAAGAACTATCGCGAGTCGGAAGCTGCATTTATGAAAGCTGCTTTATTATCTAACAATAATGAGGAAGTTATCGACCGGCTGGCAAACGTAAGTGTGGCTCAGGATAAATATGAACAGGCTGCAGAATATTTGGAACAGCTAATAAGACTTGACCCTGATTATCCAACGGCAAAGGCGCGCTTGGCATTTATGCGTTTTGAGATAGGTGTTAAGGAGCCTTTTGATAAAATTGTAGAACAGTTTACAAATGATGAATTAAGAGCTATGTTGCGGGTTGTGGCAGGTAGCGACGATTCTGACTTTTCTGATTTCGACAGAGAAAGAATGTTAGTTCGTTTGAATGAAGCTCGGGAAAACAGAGTATTGTTTAAGAATATAAAGTATTGATATAAGTTACAAATAAAAAGATTAATCCGTCAGATAGTTTAAGTACTGTTTGACGGTTTTTTTATCGCTCCAGTACCCAGGCTTCGTTGTGTTTGTTATTCTGTTTAACCATCTGTTTTCTTGCATTGTAGGCCTCTTCAGCGGTGGGATAACTATCTGAATATACTGTTATCCTTCCTCGTACTATTAAAGAAGCACAGTTGTTGTAACCTTCTTCTCTAAGTTGAGATAGCATTTTGTCTGCATATTCCGTAACTTGATACACACCCACAACAACGTAAAAACCGGGTGTTGCTTCGGCATACTCCGTCGGTGTTGAATTGTAAACAATTGAGGGGGAATCAGCTTCGATATCATTATTTTCAACTGTGATATCTGCTACAGTAGTCGCAGCTGCAAGTGTTTGAGCCTGGTTTTGTGTTTTGCCGGATTTAGTGCCAAACCAGCCTTTTTCTGTAAATATCTGTGCTGTTTGATGATGAAGTGAATTGTCCTGTACCGGGAAAATCAGCATGACTAATGCTATAACAGCAGCTGCAGCTGCTCCAATACCAATGTTTTTCCATACAGGGGCTTTTCTCTCTTCCTCCTTCTTGGGCAAAGCAGATGGCTGTGTAACTTTTGGCTGAAGCTGAAGAACAGGTTTTAGTGATGCCACAGACATTCCGTAATGTTCAGGTCGAATGAATGGTTTTGAGTTATAGCCAAAGCGTTGTTCGTCTATCATTTTGAAGCTTCCCAAATCCCCAAGAGAAACCTCTTTCTCATCGCGTAGTGTTTCCTTAATCTCCTTAACTGCTTTCTTAATTACCTGTTGAGCAGACTCGGAAGAAATTTTCTCTACTCGCATAAGTGACTCTATCAACAAGCCATCGTTATATGTGAGTTCACGATTAAAAACTAATTCACTTACGGGTGCATGAAAATGGGATAGTCCTTCTCTTTTTACAGGAGTAGTGTTCACTACGAATCCTCCTAATTCAGGCACTATCACACAATTGTGTTTATGCAGAAGAAATTCAATATGTAGTACCAATTCATTCATGCTACAAAGATAAAAAAAATGATAAATAAAACGGTGTAATTGTAAATTGTTTTTTGACAATTCTACACTTTATACAATAACGCCGCAGAAACTAACAAGCTCTGCGGCGTAAATTATTATAAAGTAAATAAGTATTATTCGTCTGCCAAAGGTATAAACTGTGCACTCAAGTCGGGATCTTCCATATCGGGGTCGAATGGGAACATCGGACGAATGATATTCTTATATTCCAGACGAAGTAAATCCTGGTCAACACCTCCCGGTGTAAGAGCCATCAGCCAGTCGCCGCGCATGTTGTAGAGATCAGGAACCAGATATCCAATCTTTACAATTACAATATCAGTCTCTTTGGGATTCAGTCCAAGCTCTTCAAAGTTTTTATCATAATGATAAGCCATTCGGCGTTCGGTTACGATGATTGAAGTGTTACCATTTTGAACAACCACCTCGGTTTTAGCATCGGGATGACCTTCTTTAATGGCAGTAATGGTTCCGCTGATTTTCACCGGAGGCCAACGTTTGTCAACATCTGCACCTGCCAACGCTTCTATTTTTGCTCCAACTCCCAGTTCTTTTGCTTTTTCCACAAAATCTTTTCCCGGAATGGAAGCATAGATGAACGATTTACCTTTTCCTGATTTAAATTGTGAGTTCTTATATAACTCGTGAAGCGTCCAGGTAACGTCTCCTGCACCTCCTGCAGTGGGGTTGTCACCCATATCGCTGATGATAAATGGTTTTTTGTCGCTGGCCAAAGCAGTTTCCAGTGCTTCATCCAAATATACGGTGGGTGCAACAAAAACAAATTCTTTTCTTACATCCCAATAGTGTTGTGCTAACTTTTCGGCAGCTTTACCAACAGCTTCTTTGTCGTCACCGTAGGTTACAATTACCCCGTGGTTTCTGGGTTGATCTGCCCATGGATATGACATCCAAATAGATGCATCAATCACATTGTCTTTGTCAATCAATGATGGGATTTCGCCATAAAGACTTTTTCCAGGTTCAATACGTGTACTGGTTTTCTCGCCCGGAAGCAATACCGGTACTGCTACCCATGCTTTGTAAGCGGGCTTACCTTTGCCGCTTTCCAGTCTGTCCAGCAGATTGGTCACCGCTCTTTTCTTGCTTTCGATAGCGTCATCGTGCGGAGCCAGTCGATAGCAGGTAATCAGGTCGGTGTGTTTGGCAAGCTTATGAGTCACACTGCCATGAAGGTCCATGGAAGTAGAGATGAGAACATCATTTCCAATCAGCGCACGGATTCTTTCAATGAAATCTCCTTCAGGATCTTCAAGTCCTTCAACACTCATAGCTCCGTGAATATCAAAGAAAAGTCCATCAAGTGGCAATACTTCTTTTAGTCGGTCGAGTATTTGCGTTACCAGTGATTCATATGCTTCGCGTGTTACAACTCCACCGGGCATTGCATGTCCGCGCATGGTAGGCAGCCATTCAACTCTGTCAATAATTCCCGAATCGGGATGGAAAAAAGGATAAAATGTGAATACATCCTCATCATATCGGCTTTTGAATGACTCTTCGGTAGATACGGCCGGAGAGAAAATGCTGGATTCAATTGCAAGACCTGCAATTGCTACACGCGGTTTCTTTTTAGATGTTTCGCCACATCCGCTTATCAGTGCCACCATGAGCATTGCAGTCAGTGAAAACAATAGATTTTTTTTCATATCTTGATGTTTTAAATTGTTTGGTTGCAAAGATAGGCACTATAATCTAATTTACATTCTGTATTACATGTTTAGAACATGTATGGTATGACATGCCACTAAGGCCGCTGTCTCTGTTCTGAGCCGGGTGTCTCCAAGGCTGACTGGTTGAAACCCCTGTGCTATTGCTTTCTCTATCTCTTCTTCGCTAAAGTCTCCTTCGGGTCCAATCAGTATCAGCGCATTTTCCCCTTTGTTATAAACTTTGTTTAATGGCTGCTTCACATCTTTATAGCAATGTGCTATATATTTGTTGCCTTCAAATGTTTGTTCTATAAAACTTTGAAAAGATTCCATTTCATTTACGTGTGGCAAAACTGCTTGTTGCGATTGCTTCATCGCTGCTATCACTACCCGATTTAGTCTTTCTGTTTTTAATTCTTTTCTTTCTGAAAACCGGCAGTTGACAGGCGACAGGCTGTCGATACCTATTTCGGTTGCTTTTTCTGCAAACCATTCGGTGCGGTCGTTGCTTTTTGTGGGTGCAAAAGCAATTGAAATATTAAAATCCCACGATTTCGGTTTATGAATCTTTTTATCAATTGCCAAAACACATCTCTTATGATGAGCCTCTACAATGGTACATTCATAGAAATACCCTTTGCCATCCGTAACCAGAATTGTATCGCCATTCGATAATCGTAATACTTTAACACAATGAGCAGACTCTTGCTCCGGCAATTGCTGAGTCAGCAATATATCAGGAGCAAAAAACAATGTATCAGTCGATATCGTCTTCTTCTCTGCTCTTAATTTCATCACGTAGTTTAGTTGCCAATTCGTAATTTTCGCTCTTTATTGCTTCTTCCAGTCTGAGCTTCAATGCATCAATTTCAATTCCTTTCGTTATGGGAGAGTCACTTATCTCTTTGTCTTCTTCTGCGATTGGACCTTGCAGAACATCCTTTTCATCAAAAACTATTGCCATATTTTGCATAATAGTTTCGGTGGTATATACAGGAGAGTTGGTTCGCAATGCTATGGCTACAGCGTCTGATGTACGTGAGTCAATTCTATATTCAACACCGTTTTGATTTAAAAGTAATTCAGCAAAGAAAGCTCCATCCTCAAATTTATAGATAAATACTTCAACCAATTCAATACTTAACTCTGAGAAAATATTGAAAATCAAATCGTGTGATAACGGACGTGGAGGTTTCATATTCTCCATAACGATAGCTATGGATTGAGCTTCGGGCGTGCCAATTACTATTGGCAAACGTCTGATCCCATTTTCTTCTGCAAAAATCAAGGCGTAAGCACCGGCTTGCACTTGGCTAAATGAAATTCCTAAAATTGAAAGTTTTACTTTGTCTGTCACAATATTGTTGTTTATGCTGTTTATAAGTTCAAATATAGGGTTTTTAAATGGAAAATCGAGATGAAAGTAATTATTTTTGATAATTAATGGTGAAAATATTTGTAATTGAACAAAAATGTATATCTTTGCACTCGATTTACAAACATGGTGGTCGTAGCTCAGTTGGTTAGAGCGACGGATTGTGGTTCCGTAGGTCGCGGGTTCGAATCCCGTCTTCCACCCAAATTACACTGATAATAAGTGTTTTTTTCCTTGAGATTTGTTTTAGGTAATCACGTATTCAATATACGTGATTTTTTTTTGCCTATACTCGTCCTCGTCGCCTGAATTCACTGCAAACGATAGCAGTTGCCACAGCCACATTGAGAGATTCGGAACTTTCGCCTCCGGCTGCAAAGCTTGGAATATATAATTTGGATGTCACCAAACTCTCTACCTCTTTTGTTACACCTTGTCCTTCATTTCCCATAACTATAAACCCTGAATTCGAAAGAGCCTCCTCGTAGATATTATTGCCTTCAAGGAAAGTGCCGTAAACAGGTAATGTATTGTGTTTTTCCAGAAACATTGGCAGATTGGTGTAAATGACATTCACTCTTGCCACAGCCCCCATTGTTGCCTGCACAGTTTTGGGATTGAATATGTCAACCGTATCTTCAGAGCAAATAATGTTTTGAATGCCAAACCAGTCTGCAAGTCTCACAATGGTGCCCATGTTGCCCGGATCCTGTATGCCATCCAGCACCAGGTGGAGATTATTATCAAAGTTTATGTCATCAATATTAACCTGCAGTTGATAGAATACGGCAATAACGGGTGATGAGGTCTTTAGATGCGATGCTTTTTTTAGCTCCTGCTCTGTAGCCACAACTATCTCTTCTATCTCGTAATTGGATTTGATATTCTCAACAACATGTGGCAATCCTGCAATATATTGACATTTGCAGAAATTCAACAGTTCGCTGACAAGCTTTTCTCCCTCGGCAACAAATGTTCCATGTATGTCTCGTTGCTTCTTTAATTTGAGAGACTGTAAATACTTAATTTTATTTTTACTGATTGACACTTTAAATCCCTTTAATGAATTATTCGCAACAAAGTTACATATTAAATCACTATTTTTTAGTTATCATGCTGATTTGTGGTCTATAAGTATTATTTTTGTATTTGCAGCAGGTCGGTTTGTCGCTCTCCATCCACATGATGGGGTGAGGAAAGTCCGGGCAACACAGAGCACCATACTTCCTAACGGGAAGCTGTTTGTGAGGGCAGACTAACGTAACAGAGAATAACCGCCCGATTGTTTCGTGAAACATCCGGGTAAGGGTGAAAAGGTAAGGTAAGAGCTTACCGGACATTGCAGCAATGTAGTGTGCCGTACGTGTTATGGGTTGCAAGGCCATGTATATCGGATTTGTAAGGGTAGCTCGCCCGATGCCGAGGGGTAGGCCGCTAAAGAACGGTGGCAACACCGTATCGCAGACAAATGACAAACACCCTGATTATCAGGGTACAGAACCCGGCTTACAGACCTGCTGCTTTTTTTAAAAATCAATCAGAACTATGTTGAAAAGAAAGAACAAACCGCTTGCTACAGATGAAGACTATGAGAGACCGGGACTTATTGGGCGAATCAAGTTGCAGGTAAAGGAATGGATTCATTTCTTAACTTATGATATCTGGCGTCTGAACCCTGAGAACTTTTCCGGTAAAAAAAATATCTTCCACAATGTACTTAAAATAATTATGCTCACAGTGCGAGGCATTCAGGAGCAGGACCTGAGCTCAAGTTCACGCTCACTTACCTACAGAACCATACTCTCTATTGTGCCCATGTTTGCTGTGATTTTTGCAATTGCACGTGGTTTTGGGTTTGAGAAAATTGTGGAGAGTCAGATCTTTAATTTCTTTCAGAATAACGATTTTGAAGTAGCAGCACCAATTAGCACCAATCCTGAAACGGATTATGTTTTTCCCGGAATGGAGTCTGCGCAAACCCTTGCTGAAATAGAGCAGGCTTATCATTCGATGGAAGTTGCAACAGAGCCTACCGCACAAGATACAACCACATTTACCATTCAAACATTAATAAAGTTTGTGAACAACTCGCTGGAACATGCCAAGGGAGGAGTCTTCACGGGTGTGGGGGTTATATTGCTTTTGTACACAATCGTGCTGCTGTTTACCGACATCGAAAATAGTTTCAATCGTATATGGGGAATCAAAAAGGGTAGGGCACTACAGCGGCGAATGGTCGATTATTTTGCACTGGTACTGTTCTTACCTGTATTTGCCATAGTCAATTACAGCCTCACGGCCATCATTCAAGCCTATGCAGACTCATTCGACAAGTTTAGTCAATATGTTACTCCTGTTATTAGCTCACTACTTGGCCTTCTGCCGTTTGCGGTAATGATATTGTCGATGATTTTGCTCTATAAGTTTATGCCCAATACAAAAGTAAAATGGATTAGTGCATTAATAGGAGGAGTAATAGGTGGAATTGCACTTCAGGTTTTCCAAATAATATATCTGGAAGGACAGTTGTGGATTTCAAAATACAATGCTATTTATGGTGCGTTTGCAGCCTTGCCACTGTTGTTGTTATGGACTCAGGTCTCGTGGTTTATTGTGCTGATAGGGGCTGAACTTTCATTCTCGGTTCAGAATGTTGACCAGTTCTCTTTCGATAAAGAGACCAAGAACATTAGCCGACGCTATCGTGACTTTTTCACTATCGTAATTGTGTCGGTCATTGCCAAGCGATTCTCACAAGGCAAAGAGCCCCTTTCAGCTGCCAAACTATCATTGATGTGTAAGGTGCCAATTAAGTTGACCAACGATATAATTGACGAAATGATTAAACTTGGTGTTGTATTGCCCACACCAAAACCCGATGATGAACGGGTGATGGCATTTCAACCGGCTTATGATATTCACGATATGTCGGTAGGTAGTTTACTTGAGAAAATTGATAAGCACGGTTCTGAAGATTTTCTGCTCGATGAGAGTGGCAGGTTTTCACTCCAGTGGAGCACGTTGATGGAGTCCAGAATGAGCGCATATGAAAAATCGGAAGATGTGCTGCTAAAAGATTTGTAGCACGATACCTTTTTAGTTTTCTATATCATCAGTAGTTGTTTGGCGGGTGATTTATACAATCTTACTTTATTGCTTAGTGCCTTTGAGTCCTCGCCACAAAGTGTGTCGAGAAAACTCCAGAACTTTATGCTGTGATTCATCTCAACAGTGTGTGCCAATTCGTGTAAGATTACATAATCGATATACTTTTGGGGCAACAACATCAAAAAGAGTGACAGGTTTATATTTCCTTTTGCCGAACAGCTCCCCCAGCGTGTAATGCTCTTGCTGATTTTTACATCATTCACCTTCAGTCCAAATCTCTCTGCGTATGCATAAGTGCGATGTATGAGCACCCGTTTTGCTTCATGTCGCATTGCATCTGTGATTATTTCTTTAATCAAATCCTGCACATACTTTTCCTCAATATTCACCTCATCGGGAATATAAATCATAAGCTCCCTGTCCACAATCTTTGCTCTAAAAGCATCAAAAGCGTCAGTTCTGACAATCCTGGTGGAAAACGTGAGAGTCTGCAGCACCGTTTCATCGTCAATAATTTGTTTGCCCTCCGGCTTTAGCCTTTTTAGCCCCGGTCGCATTTCATCAATGATATTTCCAATCATATTTGGGTTAAACCCTTTGGGAACTGTCATCTGCAGGTAGTCGGCTTTGCGACGCACAATGATTCGTTTAGCCCGTGCATTAGGCTTCACAATTATTACTCCCAGCTCTTTGTCGTTATATTGATACATGCGGCAAAGATAATACAATTCTGCCATAGAGTTGAGACATGTACAAATGTCTAATCCCCATGGCAGATTCTAAAAAGGAACTTGAACAAATAGTTATCCCGACCATACTGGGATAATTATTGATTACTTATTAAAAACGTTCTTTGATAACATTACTATCTTCGATGCCAAGTGATGAGAAATGCTCTTCAACTGCCTTCATCATTGGTCGGGGTCCACACAGATAAAAATATTTCAAATTATCATTGCTCACCTTTTTTAATAACTCAGCCGAAACATAACCGTGCTCATAGCCCGATACTTCCTCTTCTGACAATACATTAATGAAGTTATCACCCAAAAGGTCCTTTAATATTTCCCGGTCAATGATATCTGCTTTTGTTTTATTGGCAAATATTAATTTGTTGTTTCCAATCTTGTTCTCCTTAGCCAGTTGTTTGAATATTGCCAAAAACGGTGTGATGCCTGCTCCGCCTGCAATAAATACCCCCTCGCCCTTATAATCGATTGAGCCAAACGCTTTATATAAAATGAGCTCATCTCCAACTTTTGCCGAAAGCAACTCATTAGTTGCACCTTTGTGCGCCGGATATGTTTTAATTGTGAATTCTAAAAAATCATCATCCGGGACAGAGGTGAATGTGAATGGATTTTTCTTTTCTTTTCATTCAGCTTTGTTTATTGAAATATCTATGGCTTGCCCCGGATGATAACTTATTTCGTCAGGTTTGTTGGTTCTTATTCTGATTACATCATGAGTAATATGCTCTATTGATTTTATTTTAGTTAATGTAGACATAGCTTTACTGTTTTAAGTTCAAATCGAAATGCTTCCTATAAAGTATAAACATTTTAAACTGTAAAAAGGTTGACATCTTTTTTGCAAAATAGTTAACTATACACCTTGTTGCTATTAAAAACTTCCTTAAATTAGGTTTTTTATGACATAATGTATTAAATTTGCGCTTTACTATTTCAAAATGTGAAATTGACATTTGTTTGATGCCTGATTATTTATTTTCAATCAAGGCTCAAAACAGTTATTATCAAAATTACAATCAAAATGAGCAAATACAGAATTAAAATCCTGAACGGTATATCTGAAGTGGGATTAGAGAGGTTTGACGAAAAATATACAATTGATGGTGATATCGAATCTCCCGATGCAATTGTATTGAGAAGTGCATCATTGCATGAAATGAATTTCCCGGACACGTTACATTCAATAGCCCGTGCAGGTGCAGGAGTCAACAATATCCCCATTGACAGATGTTCAAAAGAAGGTATTGTGGTATTCAATACACCCGGTGCCAATGCCAACGCAGTAAAAGAACTTGCCGTAACGGCATTGTTAATCTCATCGCGAAAAGTGGTGGAGGGGATTTCCTGGACTCGCACATTAAGCGGTGATGACGTGGCCAAACAGGTTGAAGCTGGAAAGTCGCAATTTACAGGTCCCGAAATCAGAAATAAAAGATTGGGTGTAATCGGTTTGGGTGCCATCGGTGTGATGGTTGCAAATGCCGCTGTAAACATGGATATGGAGGTTTATGGTTATGACCCGTATATCTCTGTTGATCACGCATGGGGGCTGTCTCGTGCAGTGAAGAAAGCCAGTGAGCTTAAGAAATTGTTTAAGCACTGTGACTATATCACGCTGCATGTTCCTCTAAATGGTGAAACTAAGGGATTGCTCAATAAAGAAACCTTTAGTCAGATGAAGGAGGGGGTGCGCATTATTAATCTGTCGCGTGGCGAATTGGTCAACGATGACGACATGATTGTGGCATTGGCAAGCGGGCAGGTGAGTACATATCTGACCGACTTCCCGAATGATAAACTCCTTAACGTGCCCGGAGTAATTCCCGTACCTCATTTAGGAGCATCTACACCCGAGAGTGAGAATAACTGCGCTGTTATGGCAGTGAAACAAACCACTGACTTTTTGGAAAATGGTAACATCAAAAATTCAGTCAACTTTCCGGATTGCAACATGGGGTTGAGCACATATCACCACAGATTGACTATAGTACACAAGAATGTTCCCAAAATGCTGGGACAAATCTCAGCCGTACTTTCGGAACAGGGGGTGAACATTGCCAACATGATGAACAAGAGCCGTGGAGATTATGCATACACTATGGTGGATCTGGAAACAGAAATCACGGAAGAAAACATCAGAAAGATTAATGATATAGAAGGAACTTTGAAAGTCAGAGTTATCTGATTTCTAAAATATAACGATAGTAAGTCGCTTCTCACATTTATTTGTGGAAGCGGCTTTTTTGTTTTGTAATGCTTTCAGATTAGAATTGCTGAGAATAATGTACTATTTTTGCACTCGATTTTGAAAAAACAGCTTTTAAACCACTCTTCTTTTCTGCGAAGAAAAGAATAACTATATAATTTGAGAAATTGAATAACGAACAGCAAAAACGAACAGCCATACGTGATTTCACCACCGGAGGAATCTTCCGTCAGCTTATCAAACTAGCTATGCCGCTTATGGCGGTCAGCTTTATTCAGATGACCTACACCATGGTTGACATCATCTGGATTGGTCGCTTGGGCAGCAAGCAGGTTGCAGCTATAGGCTCGGCCGGAATGCTGATGTGGATGATGAGTTCGTTTGCATTGTTGTCTAAAGTAAGTGCTGAGGTGTCCATTGGGCAGTCTATAGGTGCAAAGCGACTGGATAAGGCAATGATTTATGCATCGCACACCACTACCATAGCTATTATTATGGGAGTTTTCTTCACAATTGTGTTTATTACTTTTCCTAATCTTATTATTTCATTTTTCAAGCTCGACCCTGATATCAATCATATTGCCGTAAATTATCTAAAGACTGTGTCGCTGGGCGTACCCATCACATTTTTGGTACTCAACTTTTCGGGTATTTACATAGGCAGCGGACGCAGCGACATACCTTTTTATTTTAATGCCATAGGGTTGGTGCTAAATATTCTTCTTGATCCTGTTTTGATTTTCGGACTGGCCTTCTTTCCGCGTCTTGAAACGCAGGGAGCAGCCATTGCCACTGTGTTTTCCCAGCTGATTGTTCTGCTGCTTTTTGTAAGCCATCTGAGGAAGAAGGAGGGCATATTGGGCAAATTTCCGTTTATGATAAAACCACGAAAAAGCTACACAATCAACATCCTGAAACTGGGAATACCTGTGGCAGTGATGAATGTCTACTTTTCGATTATCAACATGAGCCTCACCCGTGTAGCTTCTATTTATGGAGGACATCTAGGGGTGACGAGCCAAACCACCGGAGGACAAATTGAGGGGATAACCTGGAACACATCAAATGGTTTTGCCACTGCTCTTGGCAGCTTTGTAGCCCAAAATTTTGCCGCAGGCAAAATGCATCGCACACGGCGCGCTTATCGATATACATTAATGGCAATGTCCACATTGGGTGTTATAGTCTCAGCTTCATTTATGCTGTTTGGTGAAGAGATATTCTCCGTTTTCATTCCCGAGCGGGCTGCTTATGTGGCAGGAGGTGAGTATCTGTTTATCATGGGCGTGTCTCAACTGTTTATGATGGTTGAACTCACTACACAGGGAATGTTTAATGGATTTGGCAAGACCACTCCGCCCGCTATCATAAGCATTGTTTTCAATACTCTTCGCATACCGCTTGCTATTCTCCTGGCAAAATTTATGGGTGTAAATGGTGTGTGGTGGTCAATTACAATCACATCAATTCTGAAGGGAAGTTTGTCGCTTTCCTGGTATTTAATTTTGCAAAAGAAATACAAATAGGCCCTAAGTGCTCCAATCCTAAAGTTTGGAAGGTCATGCCGAGTATGTCCGAGCACCTCTTTAAGAGTTTAAAAGGTGGTGCTGAGTAGGTCAGTGCTCGTCTTTAAGAGTTTAAAAGGTCGTGCCGAGTAGGTCCGAGCACCTTTTTAAGAGTTTAGAAGGTGGTGCTGAGTAGGTCAGAGCTCCCCTTTAAGAGTTTAGAAGGTTGCCCTGAGTATGTCCGAGCTCCTCTTTAAGAGTTTAGAAGGTCGCCCTGAGTATGTCCGAGCTCCCCTTTAAGAGTTTAGAAGGTCGCCCTGAGTATGTCCGAGCTCCCCTTTAAGAGTTTAGAAGGTCGCCCTGAGTATGTCAGAGCTCCCCTTTAAGAGTTTAGAAGGTCATGCCGAGTATGTCCGAGCTCTCCTTTAAGAGTTTAGAAGGTCGTGCCGAGTAGGTCCGAGCTCCTCTTTAAGAGTTTAAAAGGTCGTGCTGAGTAGGTCCGAGCTCCTCTTTAAGAGTTTAAAAGGTCGTGCCGAGTAGGTCCGTGCTCCTCTTTAAGAGTTTAAAAAGTAGCTCTGAGTAGGTCAGAGCTCCAATTAAAGTAATGAATGTTAACGTGCTTAAGTGGTTATGCTATAGGTATATATCTTGGTTTTTATAGTTAAGCCAAGTTAATTGGAGTTTTTGTTAACGTTAGTTTGCACTTGTTTCTCTGTTAATCTTGGGTATTTCGTCGCTTATAATAAATGCTTGGTTGTCTTTTTTAATTATCTTTGCTGATTGTGAAAATTAACAATGAATTTTTTTATTTCTGCAATATGAAGAATTTATTTAAAGCTTTATTATTGTTCGTGGTTGCCGGTACACTGTTTTCCTGTTCGGTGATTAAGCCCGGATCGGCAAAGGAGCAAAGGGTAATGGTGAAGACCACCGAAGGTAATATCAAACTCAAACTATATAATGAGACACCGCAGCATCGCGATAATTTTGTGAAACTGGTGAAGTCTAAGTTTTACGATGGAATACTCTTTCATCGTGTAATCGACGAGTTTATGATTCAAGCGGGCGATCCTGAATCGAAAAAAGCTGATGCAGATGCTCATCTTGGTAGTGGAGGCACGGGATATACAGTCCCGGCTGAGTTCAGAACTCCCAATTTGTATCACAAGAAAGGTACACTGGCAGCGGCGCGTCAGGGAGATAATATTAACCCCAACAAAGAATCGTCGGGTAGTCAGTTTTATATAGTTGTTGGCAAAACATATACTGATGCACAGCTCAGCGATCTTGAGCGAAGCAAACAGTTGCGCAACAGAGCTTCTGCCAATGACTCAGCTTATGTTTTTAGTCAAAAAGCACGAGAGGATTATAAAATCTTTGGAGGCACTCCCGCTCTGGATGCCGACTACACCGTGTTTGGCGAAGTGGTGGAGGGACTGGAGATAGTGGATAAGATATCCAAAACCGAAACCGGTAGTTCTGACAGACCCAAAAAAGATATCAGAATACTGAAAATGAGGTTGACGAGAAAGTAGTGGTGATTTTGCTATTTCTCAGCCTCCAATATTGATATAGGTGAATCCCAGTTCTTCCAGTTGTTGACGTTCGTAGATGTTTCGGCCGTCAATTACAAGCGGATATTTTAGTAGCTTCTTAATCACTTTCCAGCTGGGCATTCTAAACTCTTTCCATTCTGTAACTATCAGTAGGGCGTCGGAGTCCACTAAAGCGTCATAAGCATCTTCGGCGTATTCTATTTTATCTCCAAACCTTCGTTTGGCTTCATCCATGGCAATGGGGTCGTAGGCTTTTACTCTCACTCCCGCTTCTGTAAGATTTTCAATCAACACCAATGAGGGTGCTTCTCGCATATCGTCAGTCTCGGGCTTGAAGGATAGGCCCCACATTGCAACTGTTTTGCCTTTGATATTGCCACCGTAGTGTCGTTTGAATTTCTCAAAAATAATTCTCTTCTGATCTTCATTGACTGCTTCTACTGCCTTGAGTATCCTCAAATTATAGTTGTTCTCTTCTCCGGTTCTGATTAGTGCTTGCACATCTTTTGGGAAACAACTGCCGCCATATCCGGTGCCGGGATACAAAAACTTGTTGCCAATGCGTGTGTCGGCACCAACACCTCTTCTCACCATATTGACATCAGCTCCCACAATCTCACACAGATTGGCAATATCGTTCATAAAGCTGATTCGTGTTGCAAGCATCGCATTGGAGGCATATTTAATCATCTCTGCCGAACGAATATCAGTGAATATAATTCTATACCGGTTGAGTGTGAAAGGTTTGTATAGTCGATCCATTAGTTTTTCTCCTTTCTCCGATTCAACTCCCACCACAACTCTGTCGGGACTCATAAAGTCATTTATGGCATCGCCCTCTTTGAGAAACTCGGGGTTGGAGGCAACCTCAAAAGGAATATCTTCTCTGCCTCTTTTCTTCAATTCTTCAGCAATTATCTCCTTCACCAAATCGGAAGTTCCAACAGGTACTGTACTTTTTGTGACTAAAAGAGTGTAGTCATTTATGTTTTCTCCAATAGCTTTGGCTACGTTTCTCACGTATTGAAGATCGGCACTTCCATCTTCGCTGGGCGGCGTGCCCACAGCACTGAACACAACGTTTACATCGGGTAGCACATCCTTAAGATTTGTGGAGAAATGTAGTCTGCCGGCCTTGTAATTTCTTTTCACCATCTCCTCAAGTCCCGGTTCATATATAGGTATTATGCCTTCTTTAAGGTTGTTGATTTTCGTCTCATCCACATCTATGCAATATGTTTCCGTTCCCATTTCGGCAAAGCATGTGCCTGTCACTAATCCCACATATCCTGTTCCTACAATAGCTATTTTCATACGATTATTTTGCTTATAATACTTGCGGAGTCAAATATAAATGATTTAGCTCTATCTTCAAAACTAAAATTGCTTTTGAGTAAATCTGTATTATTAAATAATATTTAATCAGCTTTTTTATTTATCTTTGCCGAACAGGATGATTGCAAAAACCGCACAACATTAATAGTTATTTAAAATGCAAACAAACATGGAAGTTGATTTTGTAGTAACATGGGTTGACATGGATGACCCAAAGTGGAAAGAGAGCTTCAGTAAATACTCCGGGAAAATTGATGATACCAAAAACGAAGTCTCTACAGCACGCTTTCGTGATCACGGACTTTTGAAATATTGGTTCAGAGGAGTGGATAAGTTTGCACCCTGGGTGCGTTATATTCATTTTGTAACTTGCGGACAAAAGCCCGACTGGCTTGACGAGAATCATCCCAAACTTAAATTAGTGGATCACAAGGATTATATACCCGAAGAGTATCTGCCGGTTTTCAATTCTTCTTTGATTGAGATTTACCTTCACAAAATTCCCGATTTGGCAGAGCATTTTGTCTATTTTAATGATGATTTTTTTATTGTCAATCATTTATCCAAAGAACGTTTTTTTAAAGATGGACTTCCCAACGATATTGCTGCGTTTCGTTACAATTCGGGTATGGGAATGTGGTCAAAATGTTTATTAAACAACATCAAAATCATTAATGAAAAATTTGATAAGAAAGAGGTTATGAAGCGCGACCATGATAAATGGTTTCACCCTTCGTATGGCAAAAAATCAAATATCACAAAACTGCTTAAACCATATGGTAAATTTATCACTCTGGTCACTCCGCATAACGCGCAGCCATATTTAAAACTAACTTTCGAAGAGGTATGGGATTATGCAGGAGAGAGATTGAGAGAGGTATCAAAAAATAGATTTAGGAGTCCCGACGATTATACACAAGAACTGTTCCGGACATGGCAGATCTGTAGCTCCAACTTTATGCCATATAACACCTATAGCGATACAAAGATGTATCCGCTCATAATGCGCCCCCGGAAGGCAGCTAAAGCCATCTACAATCAGAGCTATAAGCTAATTTGCATTAATGATAATCAGCATATCCCAAATTATGACAAAGTTATGGGGAATATAGAAAATGCTTTTGAAAGCATTTTGCCTGAAAAGTCATCGTTTGAGAAGTGAGAAATATCTATCAGTTATTTTTCAAATGACGATTTGTGTGGGAAGAGTGCTTCCAGAAATGGTTTGATTCTCTCTCTGTCTTCGTCGGTAGATCTATGCGAGTCATTAAGACAAAACAGATAAGGATTATACCTGGTTATGTAACTCATATAGTCAGGTTTGTGTACTCTGATTCTGGTAGATTCCTCTCTGGTCACAAATCTTTTTTCACCTTTTTTTATAGCTAAGGCATAGTAAAGAAAGATAATCCTTTGAATGTCTTCCGGTTTTCTGAAATGATTGGTGACAACAGCATCAATTTCATCTTTATATATGTTTTCTACCAGCTCTTGATAGTCACTCTTAAGGTATGCATCTATATTATGATGAGGAGTAGAAGAGTAATATTTCCCATATTTCTTTTCAATAAGCAGTGCTGCATTATTTATTGTTCTTCGGTAAACATTACTGTTTATGTTTAACTTCTCATTTAATGCCTTTATATATTTGTTTGATAGAGAGCGTTGCAGCCTTATAATTGGAAGTCCGTTTGAACTATTGAAGAAAAAATCGGGGTTGACACTCTTTTGAATAAACATATCATCATTAGCATAAATGAAATGTTCTGATAGTCCCGGAATTTTATAAAGGAAATATTCAATAACTACAGAGTTGTAGCATGGAAGTGCTTTTGAAGGCAAAATTTGTCTGATGTCTATTATCTCAACCTTTGGGTTATCTGTGTTTAACCATGATGGGTTTTGCTCGTCTGTGACAATAAATATTTTTCTAATCCATGGTGCATATCTTTCTACAGACCTTAATGAAAATCTCAACTCCTCATTGTCTGATGTTCGTGCCTTTGATGTTGCCTCTATATTGAGACCGGTCTTTTCAGCCAGGAATTTTGCTTTTTTATTCATCCAGGCCTCATCACTGCCGTCAGCCCATAGATAAACAAGATCTACTTCAAATTTCAGAGTATAGTTTTTCATATTCATCGAAGTGTTTTTTATAGGAGAAAGAGTTTGCGTATTCTATTTGACGAGCTATTAAGTCTTTGTCAGAGTAAAATTCTTTTAGATTGTTCTCAATAATATCTTTCATTTCATTTGCCTCAAAGTTATCCCAAAAGTATGCGAAATCTCCACCAATCTCTTTCAGGCTTGTCTTTTGTGATGAGAAAACAGGTTTGCCGAATTGCATGGCTTCTATAACCGGCAGACCAAAACCCTCGAAGAGTGAGGGGAATAGGAATGCTTCACAATTGGCAAAAAGCCATACTTTCTCTTCAGCTGAAACCGGTCCCAGAAGCGTAATATTATTGATTGATTCGTCTTTAATTCTCTTTTTTATTAGCATTCCGTACTCAGTGTTGCTCATTCCTGCCAAATAAAGATGTTTCTCGGGCATCAACTTCATCATATCAAGAAGTACATGAAAATTTTTTTTCACATTGAGTACACCAATTGAAAAGAAGAAGGGTTTATTAATATCAACATTAGGTTTCGCGGATGGCTTAATTGATATATTTGAAACACCATTGTATATAACTCGACATTTTTTTCCATTTAATTGAAGATTTTTCTCAACATCTTGTTTTGCAAATTCTGAAATACAAACAATTTCATCTGCACGGTCAACCTTCTTTTGCAAGCGTCTGTGTTTACGCTTTCGTCTCTTTCCTTTTGTTTCGTAAAGGTAGTTTAGGTCGTGAATTGTTAGTATCAACTTTGTTTGCTTGCTGCGAGAATATGGTGGTTTGAATCGACTCAACTGATGTGTGGAATGCCAAATATCAAATACCGGAAAGAACCATCGGTGTAAACGTCTAAGTGGGTGTCTTGAGTTAAGATAGTTTACTTCATTTCCAAACATGCCAAACATTTTTTTGGGCATGAGAAGAGTTAATGAATAATTAGCTTCAGATTTCCTGTAAGTCTTTCTGAAATGATTTCCATAAGATAATGCAACTTGTCCCAAGCCACAATATAGGTTCTTCAATTCAGATAGATCGACTAAAAGTGTTTTTTTCATTATCTCATTCAATATTTTTCGCAAAGGTATACAAATAAAATGATTATTTAAATCGAATATCAGGCAATGCACTCAAAGCTGATTTAACAGGTTACAATTCAAAAGATGCCTTAACTCCAACTTCATTGAATTTGTGTTTTACAAACGAACAGAATATTCCTAAATTGGCTGTCCTGAAAAAGCGATTACCAATTCCGTAGCCCAGTTCGGTATATGATTTAACTTGTGGAGTGTGAAGCTGACTTATATAGATGCGCTCACGATTGATAAAGTCTGAGAACAGAGGAATGTTTCTGAAAATAAG
>CAYFUQ010000026.1:0-26984 GCA_964346415.1 uncultured Proteiniphilum sp. | reverse complement strand
GGATAAATCTATTAATTTTGTACTAAAACCTGTAACGGTTATTTAGGACGATACATATACTTATTGTAACTTTGTGGCTCGTTGTCAGGTAATAAAATGTTCACAACAATTTCATTCATAGGAGCCGGCAAAGTGTCATCAGCTTTGGGGGTATATTTTATCAGTAAGGGATTTGAAATCAATGGTTACTATAGCCGAAGTTTCAAGTCAGCAAAGTATGCTGCAGAATTTACAAACTCAACAGCTTTTAGTGAACTTGCTACTCTACTGGGTGAGAGTAATATGATTTGGATAACTACTCCTGATGATCAGATTGAAGAGGTTGTAAAGCAGATTCTGTCATTCTCTGTTCCCGATGTCAATTTAAAAACCATACTACATGCCAGTGGCGTACACTCTTTAGATGTATTAGAACCACTTGCCCGTGGAGGCTATAATATTGCCGCGGCACATCCGCTGATGGCTTTTAATGACCCTGCCAGTGCAGCCAAAAGAATGCCCGGAGTGTGGTTTGCAATTGAAGATGCTCCACAAAGTGTTATGTCTTTGGAGAAGTTTTTTGATAAATGTGGTAATCACACTTTCAGGCTTGAAACAGGAAGCAAGACGTTATATCATGCTGCCGCATGTATGCTGTCCAACTATATGGTAACATTGCTTGATGCATCATATCGCATGTTTGAGCATGTTGGATTAAATGAAGAAGAAACTCAGGCAGCTACTACTCCATTATTGGAGAGTGTAATCGAAAACCTTAAAGACAAATCGACTGCCGAAGCACTTACTGGGCCTATCAAAAGGCGTGACCGGGAGACAGTGAATATGCATTTGGCAAGCCTGACAGACGAAATGCCCGAAATGCTGCAACTATACAAGCTATTGGGCAAACAGACAATGCAGATGATTGAAGATTATAAACTAAAAGATATATTGGATTAGGTTATGAGTAAAAAATTTACAGTAACATCTTTTCAGGAAGCAAAAGATAAAGGAGAAAAAATTACTATGCTTACTGCCTATGACTATTCGATGGCAAAGATGGTGGATGAGTCGGGCGTTGATTCAATTTTGATTGGTGATTCACTGGCTATGGTGTTCCAGGGACAGGATTCAACTCTTCCGGTTACGGTTGATGAGATTATCTATCATACAAAAGCTGTAGTAAGAGGAGCGAAACGTGCTTTGATTGTTTCAGATATGCCTTTCTTGTCGTATCACGTGTCTGTGGAAGATGCGGTGCGCAATGCAGGCAGGTTGGTGAAAGAGGGGGGAGCAGAAGCAGTGAAACTTGAAGGAGGTGCTGCAATTGCAGACGTGGTTAAGGCTGTTGTAAACGCACAAATACCGGTAATGGGTCACCTGGGGCTTACCCCTCAGTCAGTCAATGTTTTTGGAGGTTATAAAGTGCAGGGCAAAAGTGAAGACGCTGCCCGTCAGCTTATCGAAGATGCCAAAGCTCTAGAAGCAGCAGGTGTTTTCGCAATTGTACTTGAGTGCGTTCCCAACAAATTGGCGAAAATTGTAACTGAAGCTGTCAATATTCCTACCATCGGTATTGGTGCAGGAAGTGAGTGTGATGGTCAGGTGCTTGTTATCAACGATATGTTGGGTATGTTTAGCGACTTTGTTCCCAAATTTGTAAAACAGTATGCCAGGTTGAACGGAAACATCAACGAAGCTGTTCAATCATATATCACCGAAGTTAAGGAGACAAAATTCCCGGCTGATGAGCACAACTTCTCAATTGACGCTGACATCCTCGACAAACTCTATTAATAATGATTATAGAAACTATCAGCGCATTGAGAGACTATCTCAACGAACAGCGCAAGCAGGGGAAAACTATAGGTTTTGTACCCACAATGGGTTATCTGCATGAAGGTCATCTGTCGTTAATCCGAAACGCAAAGGCAGACAATGATGTAGTGGTGGTGAGTGATTTTGTAAATCCCACTCAGTTTGCACCCAGCGAGGACTTTGATTCATATCCGCGTGATATAGATAGAGATGAACAGCTGGCAATGAGCGCCGGTGCAGATGTTGTTTTCTATCCATCGGTAGAGGAGATGTATCCTGCCGGAAGTTCTACATTTGTTGAAACTGAAGGGCATATAACCAAAGTTCTCTGTGGAGCATCCCGCCCCAGTCATTTCAGAGGTGTGACAACAGTTGTCTCTATGTTATTCAATATTGTGCAGCCCGATAAAGCTTACTTTGGACAAAAGGATGCACAACAGGCAGCAGTGTTGATAAAAATGGTTCGTGACTTGCACATGAATCTGCAAATTGTTGTTTGTCCGATAGTACGCGAAGCAGATGGCCTTGCCATGAGTTCGCGCAATACTTACCTCTCTGCTGATGCACGGCAACAAGCTGTTGTTCTGAATCAGGCATTGCTAAAAGGCAAAGCATTATTCGAGAGTGGTGAATATAATGTGCAAAAGCTGACAGAAGCTATCAGTAACAAGATTAAGGAAATGCCTCTTGCAGATATCGACTATGTAAGTATTTACGATTATCCGTCGTTGGAGACGGTAGAAAACATAAACGAGCAGGCTCTTGTCGCAGTAGCCGTGAGGTTTGGCAACACCCGACTCATTGATAATATTATTTTAAAAAAGAATTAATTATGCAACTATCCATGTTAAAGGTGAAACTTCACCGTGCAACTGTTACTGAAGCCAATCTCAACTATACCGGCAGCATCACCATCGATAAAGCATTGCTTGAGAAAAGTGGCTTGCTGGTTTGGGAAAAGGTGCATGTTGTAAATATAAATAACGGAAGCCGTTTTGAAACCTATGTTATAGAAGGCGAAGCCAACAGCGGAACTATCTGCATCAATGGTGCAGCAGCCAGATTGGTACAGCCCAACGACCAGGTCATAATAATGGCTTACGCTTCCATGTCGCCCGAAGAGGCAAAGGAGCATCAGCCGGTTGTTTTTATTATGGACGAAAACAACAAAATAGCACAGCAAATCTAAAATAACAGATAATATGTTGAATATCGCAATAACTGCCGGAGGGACTTCCGAAACAATTGATGGCGTTCGAAAGTTGACAAACGTGAGTACAGGTCGGCTGGGTTGGCAGTGTCTTGAGGCAGTGTTGCAATATTTATCAGCTTCAGCCGATTCCGATTTTCATGTTTATTATATTCACACCGAAACTGCATTTCGTTCGGAACTTGCAGATGAAGCAAAGCAGAAAGTAGAGTTTATCACTGTCACAGATGCAGCTTCGGTTTATGCTTCTGTGGACGATCTGACAAAGAGTGTTGATATCACTCACTTTATCCACTCAATGGCAATTTCCGACTTCACTTATTCCTATGGAATCGGGATTGGCAGGTTGGCGCAGGAGCTACATGACCAGATTGTTGCCAACCCCAACATATCTGTACAGAAAATAGAGGCGATACTGACTAACCCTCAAAGCAGTTATCAGACAGACACCAAGATATCGTCAAAGGAACCATTGCTGATTGGCCTTGAGACTACCCGCAAGGTGATACCTCTTATAAAGAAGAATAATCCGAACACTTTCCTTGTTGGCTTTAAGTTGTTGCGCAATGCTACGGAAGATGACTTAATGCGCGAAGCCGCAAAACTTACCACACAAAATGGTTGTGATATGGTTTTTGCCAATGAATTGTCCACCATTTCGGCAGGCAGCGGTCACACCGGACTTCTGATTCAAAACGGCGAGGTAGTTGCACGCCCTACAGGCAAAGATAACATTGCAGAAACTATTGTTGAAAGTATGTTGAAACTAAAACCCCAAAAGAAATGAAGAATATATTAATAGGCGTAACAGGCAGTATAGCAGTCTACAAAAGTCTGGAGATTGTAAATCAATTGTCGAAAGACGGTTATAATGTTAATGTGATTATGACCCGTTCGGCCTGTGAGTTTGTTACTCCTCTTTCGTTCAAGATTCTGTCCTCAAATCCCGTCGCTGTGGAGATGTTCAATCCTCAGGCGGGCTCAGATGTGGAGCACATCGAACTTGCCAAACAGGCCGACTTGTTTGTGCTTGCACCTGCTTCGGCAAACATTATTGGCAAACTTGCCAACGGAATAGCCGATGATATGCTCTCTACTGTTGCACTGGCTGTAAGATGTCCCACATTGATTTTTCCCGCCATGAACACGGCCATGCTTGAGAATGTGATTGTGCAGGATAATATGGCTAAGCTGCGAAAGTTTGGTTATGATATTTTTGGAACCGGCAGCGGTGAGCTGGCGTGTGGAGATGTTGGCGATGGCAAACTGATGGCCTGGCAGGATATTGTGGATATAATCAAAACTCGTACGAATAGCTAAGCTCCAGCCTTACGTATCTTTTGTGCCGGTGTCTCTCCTTCACTGTAAACTGAAACTCGACACTGCTGCGTTCAGTTATCTCAAACTCAGTGCCCAGTGCATATTTTTGTGTGTCATGCTTTGCACCATGATATATGCTCAGATAGTTTTCCGTTAGAGCAAATAATCTGACTACAGGAGAGAGTTGATAATCAACCTGTAGTAAATTGCGAAGGTAGTTGCCCGGCTTTTGCCCGTCTGCTAGTTTTTGCTGAAACATAGTTTGGTAACCAAACAGCCATTTGCCAAGGTTTAACTCCGGTTCAAACAAAAGAGAGTATCGCAAATCGTGATAGTTGTCGTGCTTCTCAACTCCCCATCTGTAATTTGCACCTGCCTTCAGCCAGTCGTTAAATTTGTAATTGACCTTTCCCCCAAACACAGCTTTGTCAAAATCGGAAATATTATTGTCAAAGTATTGATAATAAGTTCCGCTAATGCTCCACTTGTTATTTAAGTCATTCTTTAGAGATATAGAGGGGCGAGCCTGCCAGTCATCAAAAAGCTGAGCTTTGATGTGACTTGTAGCAGTTAAGAAAATAAGTAAAAATAAACCTGTTAGCTTCGCTGTTTTGCTATTCACAATCTTTTAAAGTGATAATTATATCGCAAAAGTAATCAATTATTCTAATTTTAAAAGCGGCACTCTCCATATTTCATCCACATGAGTAGATGAACAGGAGAGTGCCGCTTTGTTGTATATGCTATCTCTGTTAGCTAAAGTGCTTCTTGACAATAGGTATTACCTTGCTACCAAACTGTTCAATGGTTTTCATATTTTGTTTGTGTGTTGGGCCGCCTATATCTATGTGTGCGATATATTGGCGAATGTCAAACAGCTCAAGGGTTTTTATAATCTTTTCGGCCACTTCTTCTGCATTTCCCATATATAAGGCACCGTTTGGCCCCATGCCGGCCTTGAAGCTCTCGGGGGTAAATGAACCTCTCCAGCCCCTTTCGCGCCCAATTTTATTCATTGAGCGTGCATATCGGGGGAAGTAGTCGTCCATCAACTCATCCTTAGAGTCTGTTACAAAAGTGTGTGAGTGGATTCCGATACTAATTTTGCTCATGTCGTGGCCGTTTTTCTCATATTCCTCTTTATAGAAATCAATGAGCGGCTTGAATTGTGCGGGGTTTCCGCCGATGATTGCAAACACTATTGGCAGTCCCAGTGTTGCTGCACGATGCACCGATGTGGGTGTTCCACCTACTGCAATAGATATGGGCAACTCTCGCTCGGGACGGGGGTAGAGTGTGAGGTTGTTGATTGGAGCACGAAACTCGCCTTTCCAGGTTAGTGTTTCGTTGGCTCTCAGCTGTAGCAGCAAGTCCAGCTTTTCGGCAAACAGTTCGTTGTAGTCATCCAGATTATAACCAAATACGGGAAACGACTCGATAAAGCTACCGCGACCTGCCATCAGTTCGGCTCTGCCGTTGGACATCAGATCGATGGTGGTGAAATCCTGAAACAGTTTAACCGGGTCGGCTGAGCTGATTACATTCACACCACTGGATAGTTTGATGTTTTTGGTTACCGATGCCAATGCAGCCAGCATTATTTCGGGCGCTGCCACTGCATAGTCCTCGCGATGATGCTCCCCCATCGCAAAGCTGTCAATGCCAAGCTCGTCTGCCAGTTTCACCTCTTCAATTATTTCCTTTAGTCTGTCGCCGGCACCCTGATATTTTTGTGTCTGGAAGTCAAACGCCATATCTCCAAACATTCCAATTCCTAATTCCATATTGTATTTTGTTTTATAGTTCTGAATGGTTTAACAATCGATGTGCGTTATTGTTTTACCCTCCATCATGAGCCAATGCCCCGTGCTGATATTTTCTCTCTCATCTCAGTGATGTCTCGGAGGTCGCGGATATTTTTTTCCACCCCCTCGGTGATGTCCGGATTATTAGTCGGAGATACTTTTTTAGAATATCACTTTGTATATCTTCCCAATTAAATTAATTTTGTATCAGTTCATCAAATAAATATTATAATGAAGCAAAGAGCATTACTACTTATATTTCTTATTAATCTTTCGTTAAGCACCTTCGCATTTGGTCCCGTTGGGCACCAAATTGTAGCCGACGTAGCATACAACAATCTTAAAAAGAGCACCAAAAAGAAAGTGGATAACTTACTTGGCAAGCGAGGAATTATTTATACTTCTTCGTGGGCAGATGAAATCAAGAGCGATGAAAAATATGAATACAGTTACGACTGGCATTTTCAGAATCTGCGTGCCGACATGACTCGCGAGGAATTGAGACATCTGTATAATAATCCCAAATTAGAGGGTGACTTCCTCTTTTTTGCTCTCGACAGTTTGTCGAATGTTTTGAAAAAAGATAAAAGCAATGATGAGGCACTCAAGTTTATCATTCACTTTTTGGGTGATATGCATCAGCCGCTGCATATGGGCAGACTCGAGGACAGGGGCGGCAACGATATTCTGGTAAAATGGTTCGGACGCGATATTCGTCTGCATCAGCTGTGGGACACTCAGATATTAGAGTCACAAAGGTTTTCATACTCAGAGTATAGCCAATATCTGCAAGATAAATTTGGCAAACGGAAGAAGGAGTTTAAAAAACAATCGCTCTTCGATTCAGTATGGAAAACCTATTTACTGCAATTGCAAATCTACGACTACAACTACGAAGACTTGAATCCGTATGACTATCAATATCATTTTGGTGATGACATTGATGAGCAGTTGTTCAGGGCGGGTATCCAGCTTGCCAATCTGTTGAATAGGATAATGTAATCGGTTATTTTATTATATATCAACAGCGCCCGTACAAAGTATATGGGCGCTGTTGTTGTTTATAGTATTAAGTATAAATTGTGCTTTACTAGAGCTCAAGCAATTCCGCTTCGCCTGTCCTGTTTCCAAAAAGCATATCTGTTGGGTTTTCAAGCAGCTGCTTCACGCGCACTAGGAAGCTAACGGACTCACGGCCGTCAATCAATCGGTGATCGTAAGAGAGTGCGATATACATCATGGGACGGGCAACTATTTCACCATCAATCACCACAGGGCGCTCCAATATATTGTGCATGCCCAGAATGGCTGCCTGAGGCGGATTGATAATGGGTGTTGACATCATAGAACCAAAAACTCCACCATTGGTAACGGTGAATGTTCCTCCTGTCATCTCGGGGATAGAGAGCTTGTTTGTTCTGGCTTTTTCGGCTACTGATGCAATGGCTTTCTCTATTTCTGCCAATCCCAAACTCTCCACATTACGAATCACGGGCACCATTAGTCCTTTTGGCGTGCTCACCGCAACTGAGATGTCGGCATAATCGAATGTTGTCATGTTTTCTCCATCCAGAGTGGAGTTAACTGCCGGATATTCTTTTAGGGCAATGGCACAGGCTTTTAGGAAAAATGACATCATACCCAGTTTGATACCATGTTTTTCCACAAACTTATTTTGATGTTTCTTGCGAATATCCATGATTGGTTTCATGTTCACCTCGTTGAAGGTGGTGAGCATCGCTGTTTCATTTTTCACAGACACCAGACGTTCGCTTAGCTTGCGGCGCAGTGCGCTCATTCGTTCAGTCTTCACTCCTCGGGTTGTCTCGCGCTTTAGTCCGCTCAATGTTCCGCTCATTTCGCTTGCAGTCAATGCTGCTTCCACATCTGAGCGTTTCAGTCGTCGCAGACCTTTAATAACATCCTCAAGCGAAAGGTCATTTTCTTCCATCACAAGTTTGGCAAGAGGGGTTACCTTCACATTTTCGTACTCTTCACTTACAGGTTTTTCAGCACTCTGTGGTGTTGGACTCGGTTGTGATTTATGTTCAGCAGTAGGTTGCTCTGTCTCTTTGACTTGCTCCTTTGGTTGTTCTTCTTCCTCAGGCTCAAACGAAGTATCGATAGTGCAGGCTACTGTTCCCACCTCCAGGCTATCGCCTTCTGCAGCTTTGAGTGATATCTTGCCGGCTTTGTCTGCCACTAGTGTGAGTGTTGCCTTCTCCGATTCCAGTTCGGCTATCTCTGCATCTCGCCTCACAATGTCGCCATCAGCCACTAACCATTTATATATCTCAACGTGTGTGATTGATTCGCCCGGACTTGGGACCTTAATTTCTATAATTGCCATAATATCTTCTGTTGTTATTCATTCGTTGGCAGACTCTGTTGTCCGCTTTTATTTCATTGCTTCGTCTATAATAATTGCCTGATGTATCTTGTGCATAGCTGTCAGCCCTTCGGCTGTGACTCCACTTGGCGGACGACTGATAATCTTGAGTTCGCAGTTGTTGAGGCGGTCATCGATAAATGTCGCTGCGCCCATGTTGCGCGGCTCTTCCTGTACCCACACCAACTCCACATCTTCGCTGTATAGCTTTAGCTGTTCCTCAAGTTGCTCAGCGGGGAAGGGATATAGCTGTTCGATGCGAATAATGGAAATGTTGCTGGCATTTCTTGCTTTTCGCGCCTCTTCAAGGTCGTAATAAACTTTTCCGCTACACAATATAACCTTAGTGATATTCTCATAGTCAGTCACCTGCGTGTCTGCAATAATCTCCATAAAATGTCCTTCAGTGAAATCCTTTAGAGATGAGGTGCATTCGGGATGACGAAGCAAGCTCTTGGGTGTGAATGAAATCAGCGGAACACGTATGTTGCGTTTAAGCTGACGACGCACTGAGTGAAAATGATTTGCAGGTGTGGTTGGATATACAATCTGCATATTGTTGTTGGCACACAGCGTCAGGAAACGTTCGATCCGACCGCTGGAGTGTTCTGCTCCCTGTCCTTCATAACTGTGTGGCAGGTACATTACCAATCCCGACTTAATCCCCCATTTCTCCTTTGCCGATGAGATGTACTGGTCAACTATTGCCTGTCCCACATTGAAGAAGTCTCCAAACTGAGCTTCCCATATTGTTAGTCCGTTAGGTTCCGAAAGGGCATATCCGTATTCAAATCCCAGGATTCCATATTCATTGAGGGGGGAGTTGTAAACTTCCACAGCTGCTTGCTCTCCACCCAGGTTTTTGAGCGGCAGGTATTCCTCCTCACCATCTTCAGTTATAATCTCTGCGTGACGGTGCGAGAATGTTCCTCTCTTGGAGTCCTGTCCGCTGAGGCGCACAGGGTGCATCTCTTTGGCAAGGGTTGCATAGGCCATTAGCTCGCCCATTCCCCAGTCGTATTTGTCTTCGTCAATCATTGCGGCTCTTTGTGCAAATAGACGAACAGTTTTGTTGAAGAAGTTTTTGTCTTCGGGCAGTGTGGTGATTCGTTTTGCCAAATCAATAAATATATCAGGCGATACTTTTGTATCGGCTACCTGCAAGAAATCTTCTTTTTTGGGAAGCCTGATGTTTGTATATTTCTTTTCAAGGAAGGGTTGCAGGCTCACTTTTGTGCTGTCGGTCGATAAGTCGTAACAGTTGTCCAGCCTGTCGTGAAAAGCATCTATCTTTTCTTCAAGTTCCTTTTGTGTCAGTATGCCTTGCTTAATAAGTTTCTCGGCATACACGTCGCGTGGGTTTTTGTGTTTGGCGATGATGTCGTATAGTTTGGGCTGCGTGAATCGGGGTTCGTCGCCCTCGTTGTGCCCATACTTTCTGTAAGAGAGCAGGTCGATAAATACGTCGATATTATATCTTTGTCTGAACTCCAGTGCCAGTTTTGCCACATATACCATTGCTTCGGTGTCGTCTCCATTAACGTGAAAAACAGGTGAGTGAGTAACCTTGGCAACGTCAGTGGCGTATGTGCTGGAACGTGCCTCCAGATAGTTGGTGGTAAATCCTACCTGATTGTTGATGACTATATGTATTGTACCGCCCGTTTTGTAGCCCTCAAGTTTTGAGAACTGAATGGTTTCATATACCACACCCTGACCTGCTATCGCAGCATCGCCATGTATGATGATGGGCAACACTTGATTGTACTGCATACTGTGCTCGTTTTCTATAAGGGAACGTGCCATACCCTGTACCACAGGTCCCACAGTTTCAAGATGTGAGGGGTTGGGGGTGAGGGTAAGTGATATTTTACGTCCTTCGTAGTCGATGGTGTTGTTGTATCCAAGGTGATATTTTACATCGCCATACATTATTCCTTCGTCATAGTTTTGTGCATTGAACTCCCGGAATATTTGCGTGTATGGTTTTTCCATTGTGTTGGCAAGCACGGTTAGTCGTCCGCGGTGAGCCATGCCAATCACTATTTCGTTTACATCATACCTGCCTCCGTGCGAAATTATTGCATCCAGTGCGGGAATGATGCTTTCTGAGCCTTCAAGTGAGAATCGTTTCTGCCCCACAAACTTGCGGTGCAGGTAATCTTCAAAGCCTGAGGCTTCCACCAGCTTGTCCAGGATATATAGTTTCTCTTCGTTTGAGAGTTCTTCCCGGTTTCGGCTGCTCTCCATTTTGTCCTGAAGCCAGTGAACTATTTCGGGCTTGGTCATATATCGGTATTCAACGCCGATAGACTTACAGTAAGTTTCGTCAAGATGAGCGATGATATCTCTTAGGGTTGCTCTTCCGATTCCTATTTCTTTGCCTGCCTCAAATTCAGTGTCGAGATCGCTTTCAGACAGCTTAAAATTTTCTAAGTCGAGTGTTGGCGAATATGTTCTCCTAGTTCTTACAGGGTTTGTTTTTGTAAAGAGGTGTCCTCTTCGTCTATATTCGGAAATGAGATTTGTAACTTCTATTTCTTTAAGTGGAATACTATCTGCCGAAGCCACGCCTGCGACAGATGGTTTGGATGGGAAATGGGTTGTTGCCAAATCAAATCCCTGAAAGAAAAACCGGAAGCTCTCATCTACACTTTCCGGGTCTCTTTTATACTTTTCATAAAGTTCTTCTATGGCACCGATGTCCATATAGCTTATCTGCTTGCGAGTATCCATTGGTTTGCTGATTAGGTGTTTTGGACTATAAAGATGATAAATATGTTCAGTATTTGCAACTTTTTTAATTTAAAAAGCAACTTTGACCTATTTATAGGCCGGTATTTCTGTGATAGAGTATGGCTATATGGTCCTGAAAACAATTCAATGCTTCTTGTGCGTTCTTTATAAGTTGTTGGTTACTAGATTTGTGTGGTTGTGTTATTGTTATTTGTGCTATCTTGTAAAAAACAAGCGGGATGAATTGTTTCAACTCATCCCGCTTTGTCTATTCTGATATAAAATATATTTATAAAACTATTTTATTTCCCATATATGTGAGCTTTGCATCACGAAATCTGTAAAAGTAAGATTTGGCTTTTCCTGCTGAACCTCTTCAATCATTTTCTCGAACTCTACGTCATATACAGGAGCTTCGGTAGCTCTTATCACACCTAATGCAACGGGCAACAGGTCGTCTTCATATCCCATCAGTCCCAGTTTTATATGGAGGGTGTTGTCTTTGCTACTTGCATCGTGTACCAATATGTCGTCCATAGTGTATCCATCTTGTCCTATGGTTACTGCTTTTAGGTTCCAGCCATCCAGAACCAACCCTTTGTCGTTCTCCAGTCCGAATATCATTTTCTCACCATGCTTGAGCATAATGGTTTTCTCGGCTTTCCAGGTTCTGTCTGCCACTTTGTTGTGTATTCCGTCATTAAAAATAACACAGTTTTGGAGTACTTCAACTACGGATGTTCCCTTATGCCGACCTGCCTCCTTCATTATTTCGGTCGTGTTTTTCATATCCACATCAATGGCGCGGGCAAAAAATGTGCCTCGTGCTCCAAAACACAACTCTGACGGGCGGAATGGGTCTTCAATTGTACCGTATGGTGATGAAATTGATTTGAAACCTCTGTCGGATGTGGGTGAATATTGACCTTTTGTTAGTCCGTATATCTTGTTGTTAAACAAGATGACATTAAGGTCAACATTCCTGCGTATGGTGTGGATAAAATGGTTCCCCCCGATAGCAAGAGAGTCGCCATCACCGGTTGCCACCCAAACATTGAGGTTGGGGTTTGCCACCTTAACACCCGTTGCAATTGCCAATGCACGTCCGTGGATGCTGTGCATTCCGTAGGTGTTCATATAGTAAGGAAGTCTTGATGAACATCCAATTCCTGAAATTACTGCTGTATCATGAGGATGAATATTCAGTTCCGAAAGTGCTTTTTGTAAACAACTTAAAATGGCAAAGTCACCACAGCCGGGGCACCATCTTACATCAACTGCACTTTTAAAATCTTTGGGTTTATATCCTAAGTCTTGGGTTTTTGTCGCTTCCATATTAATTCTTTTCAATGATTGTTGTGAATTCATCTACCAGCTCACTAACGCTGAAGGGTTGTCCTTCGATACGATTAAATTTGTGAACTTTGATGTCGTCAAATTTACTTAGCAGGTATGATGCAAAGTGTCCGCTGTTTTGTTCTGCTACGATGATGTTCTTGTATTTTTTCAGAATATCATGTGTGTTGCGCGGCAGCGGGTTGATAAATCTAAAATGTGCCATTGCCACTTTCTTGCCGTTGTCAAGCAGGCGCATCATCACCTCAAGCAGGTGACCGTATGTACCTCCCCAACCTATGATGAGGGTGTCTGCCGAGGCATCGCCAATTACCTCCTGTTCGGGAATATAGTTGGCTATTCTTTCAATCTTTTCTCTTCTGGTGTTCACCATAAGCTGGTGGTTCTTGGGATCGGAAGATATTACGCCTGAGTTGTAGTCTTTTTCCAGTCCTCCAATTCTGTGCATATATTCGGGAGTGCCGGGAACGCTCCAGTAGCGAGCCAGCGTGCTCTCTTCACGTACGTAAGGACGCCATTCCTCAGAAGTACCTTTATAATTGGTTTGTACGTAATTGGGTTTTATCTCAGGGTAATCGTCCAGATTAGGAATTTTCCATGCTGATGCTCCGTTAGCAATGTAGCCATCGGTTAGCAACACCACAGGTGTCATATGCTCTAGTGCAATCTTTGAAGCCCAATATGTGCTGTCGAAGCAGTCGGTGGGTGATGTGGCTGCAATTACTGCCAGCGGACTCTCACCGTTTCTTCCGTAGAGTGCCTGACGCAGGTCGGTTTGTTCACTCTTGGTAGGCATACCGGTTGATGGACCTCCGCGTTGCACGTTGATTACCACAAGTGGAAGTTCTGTCATAACTGCCAAGCCTAGTGCTTCGCTCTTGAGTGCAAGTCCGGGGCCTGATGTGGAAGTAGCACCAAGACTGCCTGCAAAACTGGCTCCCAGTGCCGTACATATTCCTGCTATCTCATCTTCCATCTGCACTGCTTTCACACCCAGGTCTTTTCGGGCAGAAAGTTCCTGCAAAATATCTGTTGCAGGTGTGATGGGGTAGGAACCCAAAAACAACTTTACTCCTGCTTTCTCAGCAGCTGCAATTAAACCGTATGATGTGGCTTTGTTGCCATTAATATCGGTATAGAAACCCTTGCCGGTTTCAATTGTGTCGATGCGGTAAGTGGTTGCTGTAAGGTGAAGATTGTTACCGTAGTTATAACCGTCATTCAGCACCTTGATGTTTGACTCAACCAACTTGGGTCGCTTCTTAAACTTGTCACTAAGTAAGTTTTTGGCAATTTCTATTGGTCTGTTAAAGAGCCAGCACACTAACCCCAGGGCAAACATATTTTTGCTTCGCAATATATCTTTGTTTTCCAGTCCGCTGCCTTCAAGTGAGCTCTTGGTCATTGAGGTGATTGAAACGGGGAATTGTTGTGTGTTGGTCAATCCCAGCTCTTCAAATGGGTCGTCAGTCTCAAACAATGCTCTGATTAAATCTCTCTTTGTGAAAGAGTCTGTGTCGTATATTACTATTGCGCCATCAGACAGATACTTTTTGTTTAGCTTTAGCGCAGCAGGATTCATTGCAACAAGTACGTCGGCCTTGTCGCCTGCGTTGTAAATATCTTTTGAGCCAATTCTTACCTGAAATCCTGATACACCGCTGAGTGTTCCCTGTGGTGCGCGAATTTCGGAAGGATAATCGGGAAATGTTGCAATCTCATTTCCAAAGACAGCTGAAAGGGTAGAAAATAGCGTGCCTGTCAATTGCATGCCATCACCTGAGTCGCCTGAGAAGCGAATTGTTACCTGTTTCAGGTCTGTGATAACTATATCTTTATTCATATTTTTAAAACTTTCAATTGTTTGTATGCTGATCCATAATTTTTGGGTCAGTCATTATAAATTGTATGTGTGCAATTTGTCAAAAAAAGAGACGGTTTTGTTTCATTTCGCAATGTGAACTTGCAAAGTAATAAAAGACTTTGTCAAAAAACAAGTATTATATGTGAAAATGATTTTTAGCTTATAGTTAATTATTGTCTGATGATATTGGCACCTAAGGCATTTAATCGTTTGTCAATATCCTGATACCCACGGTCTATCTGGTCAATATTGTGAATAGTGCTGGTACCTTCGGCGGTCATGGCTGCTATTAGCAGTGATATTCCCGCACGAATATCGGGCGATGTCATTGTCATTCCTCTTAGTTTGAAGCGGTCTCCCAGTCCGATAACTGTGGCACGGTGGGGGTCACATAATATAATTTGTGCTCCCATATCGATAAGTTTATCTACGAAAAAGAGTCGGCTTTCAAACATCTTTTGATGAATCAATACGCAACCCTCTGCTTTGGTAGCCACTACCAGCATCACGCTAAGTAAGTCGGGTGTGAGACCCGGCCACGGGGCATCGGCAATGGTGAGAATAGAACCATCCAGAAATGATTCAATGGTATAGCTGTCTTGTCTGGGTATGAATAGATCATCATTCCTTTGTTCAACAGTTATTCCCAGTTTTCTGAAGCTCTCAGGTATGATACCGAGGTTGTCTATTGATGCATCTTTGATGGTAATCTCAGAACCGGTCATTGCTGCCATTCCGATGAAACTTCCAACTTCAATCATGTCGGGTAACATTCGGTGGCTACACCCTGATAGCTTGCTTACACCCTTAATTATAAGACGATTTGAACCAATGCCTTCTATTTTTGCTCCCATGCGAACGAGCATTCTGCTTAATTGTTCTACATAGGGTTCGCATGCTGCATTGTATATTATCGTTTCGCCCTCTGCCATTACTGCGGTCATGAGCAAGTTCGCAGTTCCTGTCACTGATGCTTCATCCATAAGAATGAACTGTCCTTTTAGTTTATCGGCGCATAGCGTAAATGTCTGTTTTTCTTCGCTATAGACCAGCTTAGCTCCCAGTTTCATTATCCCGTTGAAGTGGGTGTCAAGTCGTCGGCGCCCAATTTTATCTCCACCGGGTTTGGGAACAACAACGTTTCCAAAACGAGCCAGCAATGGTCCGATAATCATTATGGAACCACGCAGAGCTGCGCTCTTTTCCATAAACTCTTCAGAGTGTATAAAATCCAGATTAATATTGGCAGCATTGAATGAATATGTGTCATTATTTAATTGTTTCACTTCTACTCCCATATCGCTTAATAGCAATATGAGATTGTTTACATCCAATATGTTTGGGATATTTTCAATTACAACTTCTTCTTCTGTAAGAAGTGTTGCACATATAATTTGCAGTGCTTCGTTCTTTGCTCCCTGTGGCTTAATGATTCCGTTAAGGCGATGCCCGCCTTCTATAATAAATGAGGACATATCTTATTGTTTTTCAAATTTTTATTATTGACAAAAATAGTAAAAATATATTAGAAAACCCATACTTCGGGCTCAAGAGTTATTGCATATTTGGCTTGAACTACTTTTTGTATTTCCTGCATAAAGGCAGTAATATCTTTACCCTGTGAGGTGCCATAGTTGACAATGATTAGTGCGTGTTTTTCATATGTTCCCACATTGCCGTTTCGTTTCCCTTTATATCCTGCTTTTTCTATTAGAAAAGCAGCAGACGTTTTATACAATTGTTCTCCAGCATTGTATATCGGAGCATTGGGCAATATGTTTAGTAATGTTTCTTTCTGTTGAGATGTAAGTATGGGGTTTTTGAAAAAACTACCTGCATTGGGCAAATCGATATGATTGGGTAACTTGCGAGTACGTACTTTTATAACTGCATTGCGAACATCAGATAGAGTGGGGGAAGTGATTGATTGCAGTTCGTTGTTTAAATCAATATATTTTTCATGATAAGTGAATGACTTGCTGAGTCTGAAAATAACTGATGTGATGATATATTTGCGAGTTTGTTTGAAGACGCTGTTGCGATAGTCGAATATACACGATTTGTTGTCGAAAACCACAACCTCTCCGGTATCTATATCGATGGTGTTTACTTGAGTAATCACATCTTTTACTTCGGCACCATATGCTCCGATATTTTGAATGGGAGCTGCGCCCACTGATCCCGGAATTAATGAGAGGTTCTCGATGCCCGCCCAACCGTTTGTGACGCAATGCTCAACAAAACTGTCCCAGTCTTCGGCTGCTCCAACTTGAATTTCGATACCTAAGTCGTCCTCTGATAGAGTTTTAATTCCCGTAATGTTGGGCTTTATTACTATTCCGTCATAGTCTTTTGTGAAAAAAAGATTGCATCCGCTTCCCAAAATTAGTTTTTCTTCATTGGGATATTGTTTTAATATCTGCGTTATATCTTTTACTGATTCAGGTTTGCTGAAAAGCTTTGCAACAGCCTCGGTGCGAAAAGAGTTGTATGCTTTGAGTTGTATGTTTTTTTCTACTTGCATTGGAATGCGTTTTTTTGAGTTTGTTTATTCAACGTTTTGTAAGGATTTATCACAACGTAATTTCACCTTTATTTATTTTATCTTTATTATATATAATGTCATAACACACTATAACATTACAAAATTGAAAACACAAAGAGTATTAATACATTTGGAGTTTTCAAACTTAAAATGTGCGATTGTCACACGACATTGATTGTTTTTAAACTTGAAATGTGCTAATGTCATTCAACATTGATTGTTTTTAGACTTGAAATGTATCAATGTCACATGACATTGGTAGTTTATAAAATTAAAATATATCAATTAATCACCCTTTATGTATAAGAAATACACACAACTGTTTGTGCATATCGGGTAATTTTCCTTTCCATGCCCTCATCGTTTTTGTTACAATGAATTCGTTGTCGAGTGATATATTCATTGCAATACACATCTGTGTGTGCGGTTTGCATTGCGCTATCAGCTCTTCAGCCAGCTTTTGATTGCGGTAGGGAGTCTCAATAAAAATCTGCGTTTGGTTTTCGCTATAGGTTCTTGCCTCAAGTTTTTTGATTTCTCTTGTGCGCTCACCTGCATCAATTGGCAGATATCCCTGAAATGCAAAACTCTGTCCGTTGAATCCTGACGCCATCAATCCCATAAGAATTGATGATGGACCCACAAGTGGAACTACCCTGTGACCACGTCGCTGGGCAATTGCCACTACATCTGCTCCGGGATCGGCAACTGCCGGACACCCTGCTTCCGATATCACTCCCACACTTGTGCCGGAATCGAGTGGGGCAAGATAACCTGCGATTTGATTCTTGTCGGTGTGCTTGTTAAGTTCATAAAATGTCAGTTCATCTATTACTATAGCCGGATTACATTTCTTAAGAAAGCGTCTGGCAGAGCGTATATTCTCAACAATAAAATGTTTGATTCCGTTGATTACTTCTATGTTGTGTGCCGGAATCACGCGTTCTATTGAGCTATCGCCAAGTGTGACAGGGATAAGATAGAGTGTGGGGTTGTTCATTATAACAAGTTTAATATCCAAAATGGATTAGGTCTCCTATTGATTTAATATGTATTTGAGAGAAAAAGTGGAGTGCCAAATTGATATTGGCTATTATCTTAAAAGCTACAATAATAAATGCAATACCAAAAATGCCGCCCGTGATGTGTGCCGAATGGTTTATGCCTCCGGTTTGATTTTTATCTAGCTTTACGGAAATTAGTATGAATATTATTCCAAACAAGAATGCAGGCAGCATTATTGGTATAAACATAATGCCCATAAAGTTCATTGGATTGATTAGTATGTATGCAAATACTATGGCAGACACAGCACCTGATGCTCCCAGACTTTGGTAATATCTGTTTTCCTTTTGTTTTATATAGGTTGGTAATATTGAAACAAACAGTGATAAAATGTACATCAAAAGAAAACAAGCAGTGCCGGCTGTTGTTCCCAATGTTAGCTTACAGGCGCTCTCTACGGCAGTACCGAACAGATAGAATGTGAACATGTTGAAAATCAGGTGTGTCATGTCGGCATGTAGCACCCCATAGGTAAACAATCTGTACCACTCGCCCGACTTAACGGCGGGTGGATAAAAAATGAGCTTGTTCATCAAATGGTTGTCTTTGAACGCAATCAGTGAAATAGCAACAGAGACAATGATAATTGAGAATGTAACTGATATCATTGGTTTAAATCTTTATCAAATTCAGCAATAAACTTCCATAACGGTGCTGCCATTGTGGCTTGCACAATCTTCCCTTCAATAAGGAGTTGTTTTAATTCATTATATTTGAAATGGTGAACAGCGATATCTTCTGAGTCTTCCAGAGATTGTCCGTGAATTTTTTCAACATCGCGTGCGATAAAGCAATAGGAGTAGTTATTGTTGGCGCTGGCGTTGGGTGACAAACGCATAAACTCTGTCCAGATACCGTTTCCATAACCCGTTTCTTCCATAAGTTCACGTTGTGCCGATTCAAGCAGTGACTGGTCGGTATTGTCGCAAACACCGGCACACAGTTCGAAGCATGTTTCTTCAATACCATGACGGTATTGACTGATAAGTACAAACTCCTTTTCTTTAGTTATGGCTATGGTGTTGACCCAGTTTGGGTACTCCAATACATAATAATCGGGTACAATGTTGCCGTTAGGTAATTCTAATCTTTCTTTTCGAACTGTTAGCCATGGCTCGCGATGAAGGTATTGGCTGTTGAGAACTTTCCACTTTCCCGGTGTTGAAGTAGTTGACATATATATGATGATTTTAAAACACAAAGATAGTTTTTTTTGATAACCTATTAAAAGTAAAAAGGATCGCTTTCAAAATAGAAACCAATCCTTTTTAAAAAAGAGAGAATGAAAATATCTTTAATATCTATTTTTGTCTGTCGCTTGTAGTTGCAATAACTCCCCTAAAATATCCAATGGACTCGGCAATGCCGATGAACGGATCTTTCATATTTCTTTCGTGTTCCAGGCTTACTACACCGTCATACCCTGTCTTTCTTAGCATTCTCACAAAGCCCGGTATGTCTAATATGCCTCTGCCTACTTCTACGGAATATCCTGCCTTAGAAGCTCCTGTAACATCTTTTAGATGAATATCGAAAACACGTGAAATGTATTTCTCTAAATCTTCAACAGGGTCTTTACCGTTGCGTCGGTCATGACCAATGTCAAGACACATGCCGATGCGCGGGTCCAAATGTTTTACATTTTCCCAAACGTCGTCAGCATCAGGATACAGAGCAATGTCAGGACCGTGAAGATGTATGGCATATTTGAAGTCATACTCTTTTACTTTTTTGTCGATGTAGGGAAGCAATTCGTAGTTTGGAACTCCTACTATTAGTTTTACTCCAACTCGTTTTGCATATTCAAAAGCGTTATCCACTTCTTCTTCTGTCTTCATATAAATTGGACCAACTGCATAACCTGTGACGCCTTTCGACTGCAACTTTTCGTGGAATGCTGCAATTTGTTCATCTGTGCTGTTGAACGGTAAATGGAAATCTTTAATGCATAGATAACCTACATCACATTTCTCCATTGTGTCGAGGGTTGTATCCAAATCAAAATTTACAAATGTATAGCCTGCCATACCCACGTTGAATTGTTCATGGGTGTCCGGTGCAGGTTGAGGCGCAGGTCGTTCCTGTGCGAAAATTATTGCTGAGCTTAATAATACAGCAAATAAAAATACTGTCTTCTTCATAAAATATAAACTTAATATGTGTGTTTGAACCCAAAAGTAATAATTTTTGTTGCAAAAAACTTACGATTGAGAGATTATTAGCACTTAAAGTAATTAAAAACTTTATTTCTTCAATATTATATCTCTTTTGGCGTTACTTTATAAATAATACAATTTTGCAATTTGCGATTATGTTTGGTTTAGATTCACGTCAATTGATTACTTATCTCTTTATTGTTTTTGCGATAATTATTGCATTGGCATCTTTGTTGTTTTCTAATAAGCTTGCAGGAGAGCTGGCAAATGAAGAGCGAAACAAGATTGAGATTTGGGCAAAAGCTACTGAGATGATTGCAACCGACACTGACAATAGTGATATGAACCTGGTGTTGCAAATACTACAAAAGAACACAACTATTCCGGTTATCTTGCACGATATAGACAACAATACATACAGCGCAAACAATATTAAGCTTCCTGAAAAGGGTGTAGAGTCTTATTTAGAGGAGAAGACCCGGCAGTTCTCCAGAAAAAAGAACCCTATAGTGCTGGCTGAATTAAATCAGTATTTATATTACGATGATTCTTATACGCTCAAACAACTACAGCTTTATCCATATGTGCAGCTGGGTGTGATAGCCATATTTATAGCTTTGGCTTTTTTCGCTTTGCGAAATTCTCTTAAAGCACAGCAGAATAGAGTTTGGGTGGGCCTGTCCAAAGAAACAGCTCATCAGTTGGGTACTCCTATTTCTTCATTATTGGCATGGACAGAGTTTTTAAAACTTAAGGATGTTGATCAGGAAATACTCACAGAGATAGATAAAGATATGCATCGTCTTGAGATGATTGCTCATCGTTTTTCAAAAATAGGTTCCGTTGCAGATTTGTGTCAGGCGGATTTGCGTGAAGTAGTTCAGCGTTCACTGTCATACATGGAAAAACGAATTTCAAGTAAGGTTAATGTAAATCTGATTTTTCCTGACCACCCTGTTCCTGTTTCTGTGAATGAGCCACTCTTTGATTGGGTAATGGAGAATTTGATAAAAAATGCCGTTGATGCCATGGGGGGTGAAGGTACTATAACCATATCTTTGAATGGTAAAAAGGAAAGAGTGTTGCTTGACATTTCAGATACCGGAAAGGGGATACCTAAATCTCAAATAAAGTCTCTTTTTGATCCGGGTTTCACCACAAAAGACAGGGGGTGGGGACTTGGACTTTCACTGACAAAGCGTATTGTGAAAGAATATCATAAGGGGAAGATATTTGTAAAAGAGTCGGAAATAGGGCAGGGTACAACTTTCAGGATTATATTGAAATAGATAAGATTGTTATTTCAGAATCTGTTCACCTTTACTTAAAATGCCCTCCTCCACACATTTGTCAAGCAGGTCGGTAGTATAATCCCAAAGGACTTCTGATCCTTCGTTGATGATGATCTTTTTATCAATAACCTGATGGTGCTTTACTCCATATTCTTTCCATGTACCTCCTTGATTTGAGGCGTTTTGAAGCAAGGGCTCCAAACGGTCAATTGCTTTTGCAAATTTTGCTTCGCTGGTTTCGTTTGCCTCAAACTCTTTCCAGAGTTCAATTAGTTCTTCGGATTGCTCTTGAGGAAGTATTCCAAAGATTCTTTTGGCAGCCTTAAGTTCTTCTTCTGTGTTGTCATGGTTGTTTTTGGTATCGTAAATGAAGATGTCACCTGAGTCAATTTCTACAATATCATGAATCAAAACCATTTTTATGACTTTAAGTAAGTCAACTTTTTCGTTTGAATGCTCTGCCAATACCATTGCCATCATAGCAAGATGCCAGCTGTGCTCTGCGTCATTTTCGCGGCGGTTGCTGTTGATTAGCCTGGTTCGGCGTTCTATATATTTTATTTTATCAATCTCCTTGATAAATTCAATCTGCTTTAGGAGTGATTCGTATTTCATATGAGGTTTTTATTGTTGTATAACTTGATTTCTAATAATTATTCTCTTTACCAGGAGCCTTTGTTCTCGGGTACGCTTGAGATGACAGGTATTGTTAGTACTAATATAATCGAAAGTGCAAGATAAATCATCGCTTGTGTTTTGCCGGGATTGAGTGACGCGCCGATGATAGATGTGGCACCTGCTATGGATATTATTTGTCCCAGCTGTAGTCCGAGTGAACGGATTGCAGCTAAATTGGCCGATTGGTCGGGGGCAAGCTGTATGCCTGCATTTCTGGCAGCAGGACTCATTACTCCAAAACCAAATCCAATAAGGAATGTGCTTGCAGCGAGCCAACCAAACGGTGATACATTCCATTGCGGAGTTATTGATAGCAGTGCTACTCCCATTGCAAGAATAGCAGCACCTATGTATAGAGGTTTACGATATCCTGTTTTACGAATATACAAACTCAATATAACTGACATTGTTACAGACGCAACGCCTTCAATGACTAGTAATGCTCCGGCACTTAGCTCACTGATGCCGTATCTGTTTATGGCATAAAATGGGATGAGCGATGTTGTACCGATTACCATTCCTGAATGAACAAGATTGAGAAGATTGACAGATCCAAATCCTTTGCCAAAGATAAATCTTGGATTAATAAAAGGTTCTTCAGTACGGTTGAGGTGACGGAAAAAGCTAATAAAAGATATTATCGAGATTGCAATTAGTGCAATAAATATGGGAGATAAAATATTATTTGGGTCTTCGCCCAGATAAGTTGCTGAATACATAGCTGTAATTAATCCCGTTGCGAGTAGTGCTAATCCACCGAAATCTATTTTCTTATGTTTCAGAGTGTTGTCATTTGAGACTTTGGGAATCACATGCGACGCAAGTAGTAGTACGATCAGGCCCAGAGGAATGTTGATAAAGAAAATCCAATGTCAACTCCAATAGGTTACAAAAATACCACCAAATATGGGGCCTATCATACTGCCAATTGCAAAAATGCTCCCAAACAGCCCTAGGTAGCGGTCGCGTGAACGGTCAAAATGATTTACAATAATTCCCGTAGCAGAGGGTGTTATACCTGCCCCTCCAATTGCCTGGAGCGCCCTGAATGCTATGAGCGAATATATATTTGGAGCAAGCCCGCATAGCAGAGATGCTAGTGTAAAGGTTGCCACAGATATTAAGAAAATCCTGCGATGTCCAAATTGAATACTAAGCTTTGCGCTAAGCGGCAACATAAGTACAAACCCAAATGAGTAGGATGTCATTGTCCATCCGGCCCAGCTTACTGATGTGTGCAGGTCTTGTTGTAGTGCATGGAGAGCTGTTGCAACAATTGTTGAGTCAATGGTTATCATTAGCAATGCCATTGATATAATGGGGAATGCTATTTTTGTATTAATCTGTTTTGTCGCTTTATGTGATGAGCCTCTGTCGGAGACTTTGCTTGTTGTCATTTTAAAATTTTTGTATAAAGCGACAAAGTTATTTAATGGTGATTGATTTTTGCACAGTTTCGGGTTATATGAAACTAAATAGGATTAAATTATCTGAAAATGAATTGGTGAAACCTTTCAGTATTATTCAAAAAGGTTTGTTGTAATCGTAGTCTCATAAGCATTTGCATGTTTTTTCAACATTTTGATTGAGTAGTCTAATGTTTCTTTTAGTCCCTTTTCGCCTGAGTAACCATTGATAATCATCAGAAGCCTGTTGGTCTCAGAGGTGATTTTGGTACGTTCTTCATCACTTGTAGGAGTTCCGATGCCTCCTGTTGAGTCACGATAAACCGGAAGACCCTCTATATTTAACAGTCCGCGACCTATAGCTTCAAACTTTTCATCTTTTTGTCCAACTCCCAGGGTCAGGTTCCCGTCAACTTTATCAGCATCAAATCCCCCTATGGAATAACCGGTTTTTAGAGAAATTAAATTGATTAAGTCAACAACTGTGTCTATTTGATATAGTGGCATGCCTTTTATGATTCTTCTGCATAGGGCTTCGGAGGAAGGTCTGTAGCGGTTTGGATCTTTGCCTAATGCTTTATAAACATTTCTGGTTGCAAGTATTGCAGAACGCTTATTAATATCTTTAATTGTATGTGATGATGCAAAGTCTTTGCTAAATAAATCTATTTCACTCCAAAGAACCTCACTATATGGTGTGTTTTTTATTTTGCATGTAATAGCTACATATTTAAATCCCGGGCATACTTCCGTTATTTGTTTGCTAATTGTAATATTAATCATATAATTGATACGAGAATGATGTTTGTTTCCATTAATTTCTTCAAATATAAAAAGTCATAGTTGAAAATGCAAGATATAATGAGCAAACTGTAAATAAAATAGAAAAATACTTCTGAAATGTTGTAGAAAACGCAATCAATGTTTATATTTGCGTAAGTTTTAGTATTACGATGACTGACCAGAAAAAACAAATGCTTAACGATCTCCAGGTTCGCGTAAAACAGGTAATGTATTTATGTGATAATTTGAGCGTTGAGAATTTGCGTCTTAACACTGAATTGCAAAAGAATAATCAGGAGAAAGAAGAATTGGCAAATCAGCTGGAACAACTAAAACAGAAATATGACAGTCTTAAATTAGCAAGAACAATAACTGCTGCAACTGTTGATGTAGATACAGCAAAGAGTAAACTGTCTGATTTGGTGCGAGAAGTTGATAAGTGCATAAATTTATTAAGTAGTTAAAGTAACATTAAAATTTATGCTATGGGCGACGATATTTTTTTATTAACATTGGAGGTTGATGGACGGAAATACCCTCTCAAGATAAAGAGGGACGAAGAAGAAGCATTTCGGAAAGCAGCCAAAACATTGAATAATAAGATAAATCAATACAGGGCCAGGTTTGGAAATAACTCCAAGCTTGATGCTCAGGATTTTGTCATCATGACTGCGATGCAGGCACTGGTGAGAAATTTCACTATTGAAAATAAAAATGATACGAAACCCTTTGAGGATACTATAAGTTCATTGATTGAGGAACTGGACGGTTTCCTTAAGAAATAAATATTACCCAATTTGATGGGTTGGTCAATTATGTCGCACTATTTTTCAGTTGGATGTTTCCCGATTGAGAATAGTGCTTTTTTATAGATATAAGAAATAATGAAAATCAAATATTAAAAGTCTTTTTGTGAGTGGATTATATGAAATGGCATTCACAAATTAATTAATCACAAATAAATTAGAATATGCAAATAGTTATAGGTCTGGTAATTGGATTACTCGTTGGTGCCGTCATAGCCTGGTATGTTACAGGGAAGATGGCCAACTCACGAGCTCAAAACATATTGAGTGATGCGGGCAAAGATGCGGAAGTAATCAAGAAAAATAAATTGTTGGAGGCGAAAGAAGAAATCCTTTCTATTAAAGCTGAAGCTGAGAAACAAATTAATTCACGAATATCCAAAATTCAGGTTGCTGAAAATAAGAACAAACAACGTGAAATGACTTTGAATCAGCGTCAGGAAGAATTGAATAAAAAGAATAATGAAGTAGAGAGTAGTCGGATAAATCTGGAAAAACAGCAGGAACTGCTTGATAAAAAGAGCAGTGAGCTTGAACTGATACATAGTAAGTCTGTAGAAAAACTTGAAGCTATTTCAGGACTTTCAGCTGATGAGGCGAAAGAACAATTGCTTGAGTCATTGCAGGAGGAGGCTAAAACCAGTGCGCAGTCCTATATCAGTGATATTATGGAAGAAGCAAAGCTTACTGCCAACAAAGAGGCCAAGCGTATTGTAGTACAATCTATACAGAGATTGGCAACCGAAACTGCAATTGAAAATGCTGTAACAGTATTCCATATAGAAAACGATGAGATAAAAGGACGAATTATCGGACGTGAAGGACGTAATATACGTGCTCTTGAGGCTGCAACCGGTGTTGAAATTATTGTAGATGATACGCCTGAGGCAATTGTGCTTTCTGCTTTTGACCCCGTGAGAAGAGAGATTGCGCGTCTGGCCTTGCATCAACTGGTGAACGATGGTAGAATTCACCCTGCAAGAATAGAAGAAGTGGTTTCGAAAGTTAAGAAGCAGATTGAAGAAGAAATTGTAGAAACAGGTAAGCGTACAGTTATAGATCTGGGTATTCATGGAATGCATCCGGAGCTTATCCGCCTGATTGGCAAAATGAAGTATCGTTCCTCATATGGACAAAATTTATTGCAGCATTCGCGTGAAACAGCTAATTTATGTGCAATAATGGCGTCTGAACTTGGATTAAATCCACGAAAAGCAAAAAGAGCCGGATTGCTTCACGATATTGGTAAAGTAGCTGATGAAGAACCCGAATTGCCTCACGCACTGCTGGGAATGAAACTGGCAGAGAAGTATAAAGAGAAAGCTGATATCTGCAATGCAGTAGGTGCTCATCATGATGAGGTGGAAATGACCACGCTGCTATCGCCCATAGTTCAGGTTTGTGATGCAATCTCAGGTGCGAGACCTGGTGCCCGTCACGAAATTATTGAGTCGTATCTGAAACGACTAAAGGATTTGGAAAACCTTGCGTTATCGTATCCAGGAGTAGTTAAGACTTATGCTATTCAGGCAGGTCGTGAGCTACGCGTAATTGTTGGAGCCGATAAGATGACTGATTTGGAAACAGAACAATTGTCAACAGATATTGCAAGAAGAATTCAGACTGAAATGACATACCCGGGGCAGGTTAAGATTACCGTTATAAGGGAAACAAGAGCAGTTAGCTTTGCGAAGTAACTGTTTTACTAAAATAATAAAATCTAAAAGAGGCTGTCTCAAAATAGATTTTGGGGCAGCCTTTCTTTTAAGTCTATTT
>CAYFUQ010000025.1:0-27169 GCA_964346415.1 uncultured Proteiniphilum sp. | reverse complement strand
GGGCGAGGCAAAGCTACCTAAGGATAATGTAATTGATGCTACATTAATACAAATGCCTGACAAAAGTTGGCGTATGTGGTATAAGTGGGATAGTAAATCTTTATATGCTGACAGCAAAGATCTTTTCACATGGACGGGAGCTGATGTGCCAGCTGTAAGTGACAGAGCACACGAAGGTGCAAAAGCCTTTAAATTTAAAGATAGCTATTGGTTTGTGACTGATGAGTGGCAAGGGATGGGAGTATACAAATCAAATGATTTGAAAAATTGGGTAAAACAGCCTGAACTCATTTTAAGTGGACCAAGTTCTCGTCGCGATGATTATCCGAGCGGATCTCATGGAGATGTGGTCGTAACAGATGAATCAGCTTATATTTTTTATTTTACTCACCCGGGACGTCGTTTTCACACAAAAGATTTTCATGATGAAAATGGAAATATCCCTTATGAACTAAGAAGATCATCTATTCAGGTTGCAGAGCTCGATGTTGTAGACGGAGAACTGGTTGTAAAAGATCGAAACAAACCGTTTGAAATATTTTTACCAAATAAATAATCAATATTATGACAAATATAAATTTAAAAATAACACTTTTTGTAATTGTTTCCTTATTATTCAGTTTCACTTTATATTCCAATGACAAAGATAAGATAACTGTTGTTGACAGACCAAATGTGACGTTTGTAAATAATAACTATATTCAACACAGAGAACCGCTTTTGCCTTCTCATTTTATAAAGCTTCCGGTAGGTGACATTAAGCCTAAAGGTTGGCTACTTAAATTTCTAGAACTTCAAAAGGATGGATTAACAGGGCAATTGGGGGAAATAAGTGCATGGTTGGATAAAGAAAACAATGCTTGGCTTGGAACCGGTGACGACTTTGGTTGGGAAGAGGTTCCGTATTGGTTAAAAGGATATGGAAATATTGCATATATATTGGATGATAAGAGCATGATTGAGGAAACAAAGTTATGGCTTGAAGCGGTTTTGAATAGCCAGCGAGATGATGGATACTTTGGTCCTTATATAGAACGTAACGGAAAGCCTGATTTATGGGGAAACATGATAATGAACTGGTGTTTACAATCTTACTATGAGTACTCTGAAGATAGTCGGGTTATTGAATTAATGACTAATTATTTTAAATGGCAATTAGACTTGTCAGAAGAACTTTTTTTAAAAGATTATTGGGAAAATAGTAGAGGTGGTGATAATCTTATAAGTATATATTGGTTGTACAATATCACCGGAGATAAATTTTTGTTAGAATTAGCCGAGAAGACTCATCGAAACACAGCAAACTGGGGTGAAAGGTCATCACTGCCTAACTGGCACAACGTGAATATTGCGCAGAGCTTTAGAGAGCCTGCAACTTATTACATGATGTCGAAAGACTCTGCTGATTTACAGTCAACTTATAACGCGCATCATCTAATCAGGAATACTTTTGGACAAGTCCCGGGTGGAATGTTTGGTGCTGACGAAAATGCAAGATTAGGATATATAGACCCAAGACAGGGAACTGAAACTTGTGGATTTGTAGAACAGATGTCATCAGATGAGATATTATTGAGAATGACGGGAGATCCTTTTTGGGCCGAACATTGTGAAAACATAGCCTTCAATTCATATCCCGCTGCTGTTATGCCAGATTTTAAATCATTACGTTATATAACATCTCCTAATCACACAATAAGCGATTCTGAAAATCATCATCCGGGTATCGACAATCGCGGACCCTTTTTGGCAATGAATCCGTTCAGCAGTCGCTGTTGTCAGCACAATCATACGCAAGGATGGCCATATTATGTTGAGCATCTAATTATGGCAACTGCTGATAATGGTGTAGCTGCAGCTATGTATGGTTCGTGTAGCGCAAAGGTAAGAGTAGGTAATGGTCAGACGATTGAAATTGTTGAAGATACAAATTATCCATTCGAAGAATCTATTAGTTTTACGATTAATACAACTAAGAAAGTAGCCTTTCCTTTATATTTGAGAATCCCTTCTTGGACAGTTAATCCTTCAATTGAAATTAATGGAAAGATAGTAGATATTGAACTGGAAAATGGAAAGTATGCACGCATTGAGCGTGAGTGGAAAAAGGGTGATAAGGTTGTATTTAACGTTCCTATGACACTGCATCAGTCAGTATGGGAGGTTAACCAGAGTAGCAGAAGTATAAACTATGGTCCTTTGACGTTCTCGTTGAAAATTGAAGAAATTTATAAGCAAGTTGGCAGTATCGAAACTGCAATATGGGACTCTAAATGGCAAAAGGGTGCTGATCCTTCAAAATGGCCAAGTTATGAGATTTATCCAGGCAGTGATTGGAACTATGCGCTTGTAATTGATGACGAAAAGTCTTTGGATGAAAACTTTGAGGTTGTTCGTGGAGTGTGGCCTGTTGATGATTATCCATTTACAAATAACTCTGTGCCTATTGAGTTAAGAGCTAAAGGAATAAAAATAAAAAACTGGGGTATAGATAAGTACGGATTGACAGGCGAACTCCCTTTGAAGGATGTAAGAAAATATGATAATCAATTATATGATATTGAATTAGTACCAATGGGGGCTGCAAGATTGCGAATTTCATCCTTCCCCATTTATGAATTAAATAAATAATTTCATTTATGAATTACAAACTATTTTTGTCAATATTTTTGTTGAGTGTAATTTTCTCAGTTTCTAATGCTCAAAATAATTTTAGCGAGAAGAATGAGAGAAATTCCTCTGTTATGATGTTTAGCGATTCAAGCCGATTGGGGCGCCCTTGGGCTAAAGATCCAACCGTTATTTTTTTTGAGAATAGATACTTAATGTATTATTCGATACCTCCGTATAAAGATGAAAACGGAATAAACCACGGACTAGGAATAGGTATTGCAGAAAGTAACGATTTGACCAATTGGAAAAGAATTGGGGATATGAATATAGATGAACTGGCAGAATACGAAAAAAATGGAGTGGGTGCTCCTTGCGCATTAGTTATTGATGATAAAATACATTTGTTTTATCAAACATATGGCAACGGGGTCAATGATGCAATATGTCATGCTTTTTCTACAAACGGAATTGAGTTTGTAAGAAACTCAACCAATCCAATATTTAGCCCTGATGGTGACTGGAATTGTGGAAGAGCCATAGATGTTGATGTTATCTTGTTTAAAGATACTTATTTTTTGTATTATGCTACTCGTGACCCTGATTTTAAAATACAAATGCTAGGAGTGGCTACAGCCCCGTTAACTACAAATTTTAATAGAAAGGATTGGACTCATGTGTCTATAACAGGGTCAATACTCAAGCCCGAATTAGATTGGGAGACAAAATGTATCGAGGCACCTACATTGATAGAGAAAAATAATAATCTATATATGTTTTATGCAGGAGGATACAATAATGATCCTCAGCAAATTGGTGTAGCAGTTAGTAGTGATGGTGTTAACTGGGAGCGACTCTCACAAGAGCCATTATTGAAAAATGGTAAAGATGATAGTTGGAATTCATCGGAGTCAGGACACCCCGAAATTTTCACAGATATAGATGGAAAAACTTATCTGTTCTATCAGGGGAATAATAACAATGGACATACCTGGCTGCTTTCAAAAGAAGAAATAGCCTGGAGTAATGATTCAATACCTTTCTTAGTAAATGAACAATAATTAATATTATGAGTGGTAAAAGTTGTCTTTTATTTTCTTTGTCTATTATAATGTCTTTTATACAAATTGAAATGGTAGTTTCTCAGGAAGTTAATCCGATCTTACTGGGAGATCCATTTATTATGTGTTATGAAGATACATACTACGCCTATGGAACTCAGGCTGAAAATGGTATTGTGGTGTACACATCAGATGATTTGATAGAATGGAGCAAGATGTCAAGGCTTGCGTTAAACAAAGAAGATTCATTTGGAGAAAAATGGTTCTGGGCACCAGAGGTTTATTTTATGAATGAGAAATTCTATATGTATTACTCAGCTGACGAACATATTTGTGTAGCAATATCAACTTCACCATTAGGGCCTTTTAAACAAGTTGAGAAAAAACCAATGTTAGAAGGTGAAAAATCAATTGATAATACCCTATTTATAGATGATGATGGAACACCGTACTTATTGTTTGATCGTTTCAATGATGGCTTAAATATTTGGATTGCAGAGTTAGAAGAGGATTTGATTACATTGAAAACAGAATCTATGACTCCGTGTATCCATGTTTCGCAAGAATGGGAAAAGGTGTGGCCACGTGTTAATGAAGGGCCTTTTGTAATTAAGCACAATGCTAATTATTATTTGATTTACTCTGCAAATAGCTATGAGAGTCAATTTTATGGTATTGGATATGCAACTGCAACAAATATTATGGGAGAGTGGACAAAATATTCCGGTAACCCCATTCTTCAGACCCCTGGTGATTTGTATGGGACTGGACATGGTGCCATATTTAAAGACAAATTTGGGAACTTGAAAATTTCGTATCATGCACATCAAAGTGAAAAATCTATTCACCCTCGTATTATGTGCATTGGAGATGTTTCATTCGAGGATAAAAATGGAACTTTCATAATGAAAATTTCATCAGACTATTTGATTCCAACTGAAAGACGATAATAATTAATTATTTCCCAAGAGGTTTTTTGTATATCTTGATAAATAACAAAAAGTTTTGTATTTTTGAATATGAAAATTCACAAGTTATATTACTCTTGTATTGTATTGTTATCTATTGCTTTAGTTAGTAACTCAACTGTTTACGGACATCCAGACTACAGTTTTAAACATTACAATATAAATAATGGATTATCTCAAAATACGGTTTTTGCTATCTTTCAAGATAAACAAGGATTTATGTGGTTTGGAACGAAGGATGGACTTAATCGATTTGATGGTTCTGCCTTCCGTACATTTCGATTTCCACCCAATGATGAGCTTGCAGATAATGTATTTAAGAGAATAATACAAACTGACAATGAGGAATTATGGGTGGCCACCGACGATGGAGTCTATATATACAACCCTCTTAAAGAGTCTTTTAGTCGTTTTGATGCAAAAACAAAGGGTAATAAAGGTATTGATGGTACTATTAGTGATATGATTATAGACGACGAGGGCGATGTTTGGATTTCAGTTGAAGAGAAGGGTGTCTTTCACTATGTTGTATCCAGCCAGGATCTTAATTTTTATGAAGTTCCTATTGGTAATGAAATGAAAGTAATTACATTATGTGCCGGAAAAAATAATGACGCTTGGATTTTCCCGTTTGGGCAACCTTTTTTGAATATCAATAAAGAAACTGGGCAGGTAACACAGTACGAATTATCTGACGATGAACACTTACTTACAAATTTGGGAGAAGTGTCAATTGTATTAGCAGATCAGTATAATAACCTTATTTTATCGACATCTTTAAAGGGACTTGTTAAAATAAATGTTGTCAATAGAACCCATGAAATCATTCTGGATAAAGATGAGCATGGGAATAATATCTTTGTTAGAACAGTATTGCGAGCAGACAAGAATACTCTGTGGGTAGGTTCAGAATCAGGTCTGTATGTGTATGACGAAGAATCTGGCAATTCAGTTAACATTAAACATTCAAATTCAATCGCAAACTCTCTTTCAGACAATGCGGTCTATTCAATCTACAAAGACAGGGACAATGGCATATGGGTTGGAACTTATTTTGGAGGAGTCAATTATTACAGCACCATAAATTCAACATTTAAAAACTTTTATGCTACTGATAAAGAAGAGCATATTAGTGGTAATCGTGTTCGTGAATTTTGTACAGCAAAGCATGGAAATATATGGATTGGTACCGAGGATGCAGGGTTGAATCTTTTCAATCCAAAATCAGACAAGTTTATTCCTATTGATGATAAACTGAAGAATTTATATACAAATATTCACGCTTTACTAAATGATGGGAAATATTTATGGATTGGTACTTTCTCGAGAGGCCTAAATCGTTATGATTTAGAAAAAGGTGAACTGACTACTTATACCCAATTCGATACTCCGGAAACTATTAATCAGAACAGCGTGTTTGCTTTGTATAGAGATGAGCAAAATAATCTATGGATTGGAACACTTTCAGGAGTAAATGTATACGATTACAATCGAGATACGTTTAATAAGGTTAATGAGTTAACGGGACTGGCCATTATGGATATAAAAGAAGACATTAAGGGGAATATATGGATTGGTACGTTTCATAGTGGGATTTATAAATATAATCCAGCGACTTCAAAGTTTACTATTTATACTCATGATTCAGCAGATAAGAATAGTTTGCCAAGTAATAAAATAACATCCATTTTTGAAGATAGCAACAAACGGCTTTGGATAACTACTCAAGGTGGAGGATTTTGTTACTATGAAAGTGAAAATAATAATTTTATAACTTATAATTCAAACGATGGATTACCCAATGATGTTGTTTACCAAATTGAAGAAGATAATGACAATAACTTGTGGCTTTCAACAAATCTTGGTTTAGTCTGTTTTTCTCCTAAGAACCTTTCCTTCAGAAGTTACACCTCAGAGAATGGACTACGAACAAATCAATTTAATTATAAGTCAAGCTATAAAACAACGGAAGGTGTAATGTTTTTTGGCTCAGTTGATGGTTTTGTTTCTTTTAATCCTTCTAATCTAAAGGATGATAGGAATTTATCGCAAATTGTATTTACAGATTTATTCTTAAACAATAATCAGGTAACTCCGGACAACATTAATTCACCGTTGGAAGAAAGTATTGTATATTTACAAAAGTTAAGACTGCCATATAAGAACAACTCTTTTAGCATACGATATGCTCTTTTAAACTATTCGCAACAGCATGTGAGCCATGTTAGATATAAACTGGAGGGTTTTGACAAGGAGTGGATAAAGTCAGGGAAAGAGCATGTAATGGTTTATTCAAATTTAAAACCGGGAGTTTATAAGCTTATCGCAATGATTGATGATGGTAGTGATATAGGCTTTCTTGAAAAAAGCCTTATTATACATGTTTTACCACCGCTTTGGCTTAGTATTTGGGCTTATTTATTTTATTTTGTAATAATAGTTATTGCTGTTTTTTTACTTCTCCGATCTGTCAGAATTAGAGAGAAGCGTGCGCAACATCGCAATATGGCAATATTCGAACAAGAAAAAGAACGCGAATTACATCGCTCTAAAATTGATTTCTTTACAAATGTAGCTCATGAAATTAAATCTCCCTTATCACTGATAAAAGGTCCTCTCGAACATGTCCTTATAACTGAACAAGTTTCAGATAATGTAAGAGAAAATCTAGAGATTATGAGTAAGAATACTGAAAGATTGTTGAATTTGACAAATCAGCTTCTTGATTTTAGAAAAACAGAATCAGCTGCATATATGTTAAATCTTGAGTTTCAAAATATTTCTGAGATAATCCGTCAAAATTATTTACGATTTACTCCCTTGGCAAAGCAATTAAAAATGGAGTTTAACCTTGATCTGCCTGAAGATGACATAATTGAAGAAATAGATAATGAAGCATTTGTGAAAATACTAAGTAATCTGCTAAGTAATGCACTAAAATACGGAAAAAATTTGGTAAACGTAAAAGCATTTGTAATTCAGCAAGATTCAGAATTTGGTGAGCTGCATGTTGTAACTGAAAACGATGGTGATACTATACCGATACAATATAAAGACGAAATATTTAAACCCTTTGTACATATTGATAAGAAAGAGGATTCTCAACATTCCGGAACAGGAATTGGGTTGGCACTATCGCAGTCTTTGGCTCAACTTCACAATGGTAATCTATATTATGAATTGAATAATGATTTGAATATATTTCATTTGGTTTTACCAGCTACCTCTATAAAAGAAAAGGGTGTAAGTGCAGAAGGAAATTTATTTCAAAAAAAGAATACAAATAAGATAAGTTCTCCACAACATCCTAATACCATTTTATTGGTTGATGATGATTATGAGTTACTAGGCTTTCAGAAAAAATGTTTGTTGCCACACTATAATATACTTCTTGCTAATAATGGAAAAGAAGCACTTGAAGTGTTGAGTGAGTCGTCAGTCAATTTGATAGTCAGTGATGTTATGATGCCAGAGATGGATGGATTTGAGTTTACGAGACATGTGAAGTCAAACATTGAAATAAGTCATATTCCAATTATACTGCTTACAGCCAAGACCAATGTTCAGTCGAAGGTATATGGTTTAGAGTCAGGTGCTGATGCATATATTGAAAAGCCTTTTTCTATCGAGGTACTGATGGCTCAAATTGCAAATTTGCTACATAACCGTGATAAGTTGAGAGAAACTTTTATAAATAACCCATTTATTGGTGCAAGTAGTGTAGCCTTAACAAAATCTGATGAAGAGTTTATCAAAAAATTACATACTATTGTAAATAATAATCTTGAAAACTCCGATTTAGTAGTTGAGAATATCGCTGAAGAATTCAATATGAGCCGTGCTAGGTTTTATAGAAAAATTAAGGGCGTATTGGATTTAACTCCCAATGAATATATTCGCGTGGAACGTCTTAAGAAAGCGGCACTATTGTTAAAGGAAAAAGAATATAAAGTAAATGAAATTTGTTATATGGTAGGATTCAATTCACCATCATACTTTTCAAAATGTTTTCAACAGCAATTTGGAGTTTTACCTAAGGATTTTGAATAAGTAGCTTGTTTGAGATAACAATGATACTATTTGACGAAATAATTATATCAATCTATACTCATTATTGTGATATTTGCAATGTGAATATTTAAAAACCTAAATAATAATTTCAAAGAAATGAGAACAAAACTAACTTTTTTATTTGTGTTTTTATTATCGTTATCACTTTCTGCTCAATGGCAGCCGGTAGGAGATAAATTAAAAACAAAATGGGCATCTGAAATTGATGTTAATAATGTGTTGCCAGAGTACCCTCGTCCAATTATGGAAAGAGATTCATGGGTTAATCTTAATGGTATGTGGGATTATGCAATTTTACCGATTGGGAAAGAAACTCCTAAGTCATTTGATGGTAAAATATTAGTTCCATTTGCTGCAGAATCAAGCCTTTCCGGTGTGCAAAAAGGAGTCGGAACTAATAATGAATTATGGTATCATCGTGAATTTTCTGTTCCTTCTAACTGGAAGAGTGATCGCGTGTTGTTGCATTTTGGTGCTGTTGACTGGAAGGCTGATGTTTGGGTAAATGATATCAAGGTTGGCCAACATACTGGTGGATTTACTCCTTTTTCATTTGATATAACTTCAGCATTGACTAAAGGTAACAATAAGCTTGTTGTAAGAGTATGGGATCCAACAGATGAGGGATACCAGCCAAGGGGAAAACAAGTTAATCGTCCCGAAGGTATTTGGTACACACCCGTAACTGGTATTTGGCAGACTGTTTGGTTAGAGCCGGTTTCTAATAATTTTATTGAGAATATTAAGGTTACGCCTGATATAGATAAAAATATTCTGACTGTTGAAACTGAAATGAATAAGTGCGACCAGTCTAATATAATTGAAGTTAAGGTTAAAGAAGGCTCTCGTGTAGTGGCAAGTGGAAAATCTATTAATAATCAATTAGTTGAAATAGCCATGCCAGCTAATGTTAAACTTTGGTCGCCTGATAATCCTTTCCTTTACGACTTAGAAGTTACAGTTGTCAATGGCTCAAAACAAGTTGATAAAATCAAGAGTTATGCTGCGATGCGCAAATATTCAACTAAAAGAGATGAGTACGGTATTGTTAGATTGCAACTTAATAATAAGGATTTGTTCCAATTTGGACCACTGGATCAAGGATGGTGGCCTGACGGACTATACACAGCACCTTCAGACGAGGCCTTAGAGTATGATGTGATTAAAACCAAGGAGTTAGGCTTTAATATGATTCGCAAGCACGTTAAGGTTGAGCCGGCTCGTTGGTATACGCATTGTGATCGTCACGGCATGATTGTTTGGCAAGACATGCCCAACGGTGATCGTGGTCCGGAATGGCAAATGCATAATTATTTTGAAGGTGTGGAGAGAGTTCGTTCTGCTGAGTCAGAAGCTAACTATCGCAAAGAGTGGAAAGAAATTATAGATTATTTATATTCCTATCCCTCTATTGGTGTATGGGTACCATTTAATGAGGCATGGGGACAATTTAAAACTCAAGAGATTACTGAATGGACAAAAGAATATGACCCATCGCGTCTTGTTAATCCGGCAAGTGGTGGTAATCATTACTCCGTTGGTGATATGATCGACTTGCATAACTATCCAAATCCGAAAATGTATTTGTATGATGGACAGCGTGCTACGGTGTTGGGTGAGTATGGCGGCATAGGATGGGCAAATAAAGATCATCTTTGGGCGCCGGATAGAAACTGGGGTTATGTACAGTTTAATAGTGAAAAAGAGGTCACAGATGAGTATGTGAAATATGCAGAAGAGCTTAAGGGACTGATAAAGCAAGGATTCTCAGCTGCCGTCTATACACAAACTACCGACGTTGAAGTGGAAGTTAATGGTCTTCTAACTTATGACCGTAAAGTAGTAAAAGTTGATGAACAAAGAGTTAGGAAAGTAAATCAAGAGATTTGTAATTCACTTAATAAGTAAGTACTTTTTATCACTTGAACCGTAATGTTTTGAATCTCAATTAAGGGATTTAATAGTTACTTGTATATGTCTTGATAAGCATCCTCATTTGTGTTTAACACCGAGGGTGCTTATCTTTGTTAACAGTGTAGTAAACTTAATTACCATTCCCAAGAAAATACAGAAATGAACAAATTTTTAAAACTCTTATCACTTACATTATTATTTTTTTCATGTAAAGGTAAAGAGACAATTTATGACAATCAAATAACAGATAATTATTACAAAAACCCTGTTGTTAACTATAGCCTTCCTGATCCTACAATAATTCAGGCTACTGATGGCTATTTTTATCTTTATGCTACAGAAGATATTCGAAACCTACCAATTCATAAATCAAAAGATCTGGTAAACTGGGAAATATTAGGAACTGCATTTACCAACGAAACCCGTCCAAAGTTTGAACCTAATGGTGGATTGTGGGCACCTGATATTAATTATATAAATAATAAATATGTTCTATATTATTCAATGTCAGTATGGGGAGGTGAATGGACTTGTGGTGTTGGTGTGGCTACATCTGACAAACCTGAAGGACCATTTACTGATCATGGAAAACTCTTTAGAAGTAATGAGATAGGTGTGCAAAATTCTATTGATCAATTTTATATCGAAGATGATGGTAAAAAATATCTTTTTTGGGGAAGTTTTAGAGGAATTTATGCAATTGAACTTTCTTATGATGGATTGTCGATCAAAGATGGCGCTGAAAAACTTCAGGTAGCCGGCACAGCATACGAAGGCGTGTACATTCATAAAAGAAATGGATATTTCTATATGTTTGCATCAATTGGATCTTGTTGTGAAGGTTTAAATAGTACTTATACAACTGTTGTAGGGCGTTCAGAAAACTTGTTTGGTCCTTATCTTGATTCAAGTGGTCGTTCAATGATGGATAATAATCATGAGATTCTGATTTCGAAAAATGATAAGTTTCTAGGAAATGGCCACAATTCAGAAATTGTTCAAGATAAAAAAGGAAATGATTGGATGTTTTATCATGGGGTTTCTGTTGATAATCCTAACGGTCGTGTTTTGATGATGGATCAAATTAGATGGCATAATGATTGGCCTTATATAATTGGAGGCACACCATCTTTAAAAGCGAAAAACCCTGAGTTTTAAAATTTTCAGCACATTAATGAAAAAACAAATATGAAAAAGAGTTTGTTATTGTTGTTTATAACAAGTTTATTTGCAAGTAACTGTTTTGCGCAAACCAATAATATTTCTATTGATCCTTCTAAAAGTCTTGGGTATATATCCCCTTATATATACGGTCAATTTATTGAATATATGGGAACTTGTATTGATGGTGGTGTTTTTGAAGAAGACTCTCCATTATCTGATGAACAGGGATTTAGATTGGATGTTTTAGAAAAAGTCAAAGAGTTGAACCCAACCATGCTGCGTTTTCCGGGTGGTACCGTAGTTAAAACTTTTCACTGGGAGGATGGAGTTGGTCCCAAAGAAAGTAGGAAGTCCAAAAAGAATTTAATTTGGGGTGGTATTAATCATTATCATTTCGGTACTTGTGAGTTTATTGAGTATTCTAGAGAAGTAGGAGCAGAGCCAGTATTGGTCATAAACTTATCTACAGGCACTCCTGATGAGGCGGCTAATTGGGCTCAAATGGTTAATGTTTTAGCCCCAATTATGACAAATGAAAAAACTTCAATTAGGCAAACTGTTTTTTATCCGTTGCAAGTCTATCGGCAATATCATCTCAAAGAGAGCATTCATACTTCTGTTAATACTCATTCCATAGATGATGATTTAAAAGTAATTGATGCTTCTGCAACAATAGATAGAGACAATAATATAATCACATTATTTGTAGTAAATATAAGTCAAGAAATTCAGGAAACTAGTCTCTCATTTATAGATACCTTAGTTGACTCTTCAGTTGAAGTAGTAACATATAAATCATCTTCATTAGACGCAAAAAATAAATTGGCAATGCCTGATGTGGATGTGGTTTTAACTACTAATGATGTAATCAACATAAAAGAACATCATTTATTGTTGCTTGCTGAGTCGTTTACTGTTTGTAAGTTTACTATATTATAATAATTAAACAGATAATTCTGTCAGTCCAATCTTTTTTTCTTAAATTTGCATTCAAATAATAACTACTGAAAATAATATTAAATAAAACAAACATGAAGTTTAAGAACTTATTATGGCTATTTGCCCTGATTGCTATTGTAGGATGTACAGGCAATCAAAAACAAACTCAGGAAGAATCACTTACATTATCAGGACTCAAACGTTCTGACTTTCAGTCTGGAGTCAAAGGCGAGGCAACAGATTTGTATGTGTTGACAAACGACAATGGGGTGGAGGTAACAATTACAAACTACGGTGGTATTATTGTTTCGGTAATGGTACCCGACAAAAATGGCGTGATGCGGGACGTTGTTCATGGTTTTGACAATGTTGAAGACTACGCAAATATTGACAATAACTTTGGTGCAACGATTGGACGTTACGGTAACCGTATTGCACACGGAAAGATTGTTGTTGATGGTGTTGAATATAATTTGCCTCAAAATAATAACGGACATACTTTGCATGGTGGCCCTGAAGGTTTCAATACTAAGGTTTTTAAAGCTAATCAATTAGATAACCAAACTCTTGAAATGACCTATTTGTCAGCTGATGGTGAAATGGGATTCCCGGGTAACCTGAATGTTAAAGTTACAATGAAATTAACTGACGATAATGCTATTGACATTAACTATGAGGCAGAGACTGATAAAGAAACAGTTTGTAATCTGACCAATCACTCTTATTTTAATCTGAGCGGTGATGGTAATACTACTATTCTTGATCACATTATGGTGGTTAATGCAGATAATTATACTCCGGTTGATGAGACGCTGATAACAACCGGTGAAATTGCAACAGTTGATGGCACTCCAATGGATTTTAGAACAGCAACAGCAGTCGGTGATCGTATTGATGCGGACTTTGAGCAACTTGATTATGGTAAAGGCTATGACCACAACTGGGTTCTCAATGCTGGTGGTGACGCTTCTCAGTTAGCAGCAACAGTTTATTCACCTAAGACCGGAATCGAACTTGAGGTTTATACTTCAGAACCGGGATTGCAAATCTACGCAGGAAACTTCCTCGACGGAACAATAACCGGTAAAAAGGGTACAGTGTATGGACATCGTTCTGCAATTTGTCTAGAGTCACAAAAATACCCTGATACACCCAACAAACCGGAATGGCCTTCTGTATTTCTTAAGCCGGGAGAGTTATATACCAGCAAGTGTGTTTATAAGTTTACTGTGAAATAGGAGTTAATCTAAAACACTACACAGAGATATAAGGTACAAAAAGCCGCATTCCAATTAAGGAGTGCGGCTTTTCTAATTTCCGTATATAGCTTTTAGTACAATTATTTTTCCATGCCCGGCAGTTGTTTGCTTACTACATTTTTGTAATACTTACACCAATCTCTTAACCCACACTGATCACACTTGGGCTTTCGAGCTACACAAATGTATCTGCCGTGCAGAATTAACCAGTGGTGCGCTTTGGAAATAAGATGTTCAGGAATATGTTTTACAAGTTCTCTTTCCGTTTCCAATGGTGTTTTTGAGTTGTTAGTTAACCCGATACGATTGGAAACTCTAAAGACATGGGTGTCAACAGCCATTGCAGGTTTGTCAAATGCAACGGAAAGAATAACATTTGCGGTTTTGCGTCCGACTCCCGGAATACTAAGCAATTCATTCATATCTGACGGAACCTCACCATTATAATCATCTACTAACTTCTGTGCCATCCCTACGAGGCTTTTAGCCTTATTGTTGGGATATGAACACGACTTGATGTATTCAAAAATCTCATCGGGTGTTGAAGCTGCCATAACTTCAGGGACGGGGAAATCCTCAAATATCCTTGGTGTAAGTAAGTTCACTCGCTTATCGGTACACTGTGCCGAAAGAATAACTGCCACAAGCAGCTGATAGTTGTTTTCGTAATTAAGTTCTGTTTCTGCTGACTCTGCGTTGGCTTCAAACCAATCAAAGACAAATTTATATCGTTCTTTTTTAGTCATAATTAATTATATCGTTATTTATTTTCAAGTTTAAAATATACCTCTCCGATGTTGTCAATAACATCAGAAGCGATAAAACTTCGTGGATTGATTGATGTTGAGGTTATATTTGCAGTTGCCCCATGTATATAAGTACCCAGCAATGCTGCATCCTCAGCTATGTATCCCTGCGCCAGAAGACTTGTGATAATACCGGTTAAAACATCTCCGGTGCCTGCAGTAGCCAGGGCAGGAGTGCCGCTGCTGTTTACAAATAGTTTGTCGGGAGTAGCAATCAAAGTATGCGCACCTTTTATTACCACTATTACTTTATATTGCTTAGCAAAAGCTTGCACCTTTTCTATTTTCTCAAAATCACTTTCCCATTCTCCTATCAGTCGTGATAGTTCTTTAGGGTGGGGTGTAAGTATAGTTTGCGAAGGTAGTAAAGAAAGCCATTCTTTGTTTGCAGACAGTATATTTACCGCATCTGCATCTATTACCAGTGGCGTTGTGTTTTGTTTGAGAAACAGATGTAACGCTTCTGCAGTTTCGGATTGGGTGCCCATTCCGGGTCCAATACCTATTGCATTAGGTGTAATTCCAAAGTCTATATAGCTGATATATGATTGATTGTTATCTGCGATTGCCATTGCTTCGGGAATAATTGACTGTAAAGGAATAATGCCACACTGAGGGACAAATGCTGTTACCAAACCACATCCGGTTTTCAGTGCAGCCTTTGCTGCCAGACAGACAGAACCTATCTTGCCAAAACTTCCCCCAATAATAAGACTGTGTCCCAAAGTGCCTTTGTGTGCAAACTTTTCTAAAGGCTTTAGCAGTGTTCCTGCAATACTTTGCGTTAAATAATACGTATCCGTATCTGCCTCTTCAATGGCCTGAAGGCTTAATCCAAAATCTACTATTGACAATTTCCCCACGAAGCGGCTATTGTCTGGCAAAAATAGTGTAAGTTTAGGAATCTGTAGTGTTACAGTTTCGGTAGCGTGTACCGATATCTCCGTCTTTTGATCCATCATCATTCCGCTGGGAATGTCGATGCTTACAACTGTTTTTCCACTTTTGTTAATTGCTTCAATCGTTTCGTAACTTATACCTGAAGGATGTCTATTGAGTCCTGTGCCAAATATTGCATCAATAATAATATCTGATTCTTCGAACTGAGGAATTGCATCACCCTCCTTTATTTTTGTAATCCCGATGATCCGTTCAGTTGCTTTGCTGTAATAGTATAATGTATCCTCTGAATACTTCTCGCTAAACTCTATTATATATATATGTACTTTAATCCCTGCATTTTGTAGCATGATTGCTACTGAAATACCGTCGCCTCCATTGTTGCCTGTTCCGCAAACTACAGATACACGATTTCCACTCTGCCAATATTGTTTGATAAAATAGTTGTAGAATGCATTTGATGCCTGATGCATCAATGCAGTAGAAGAAATATCATTATACTCTAATGTCTTTGCATCTATATTTTGTATTTGCTGAGCTGTTAGTATTTTCATATCTTGAAGTGATTGAGTATAGTGCTGTATCAGGTTACTAAATTAGATTATTTTGCTCTATAAAACAAAAACAGACATCCAATTTCTTGAATGTCTGTTTTAAGTGCGCAGAATGAGAGTCGAACTCACAAGCCGAATCCGGCACTACCCCCTCAAAGTAGCGTGTCTACCAATTCCACCACCTGCGCAATTGAATAGTCTGTCAATAAGAATTATATTGATTTGATTATTCTGTATGTCTGAAAATCTACTTTGTCCGTTGACAAAACATTGATTATTTTATTGGTGCCCGGAACAGGGGTCGAACCTGCACATTGTTTCCAATACTAGTCCCTGAAACTAGCGCGTCTGCCAATTCCGCCATCCGGGCGGATCCAATTATATTGGATTTTCGAGGTGCAAAGTTAATTCTTTTTCCTACTTCTACAAAACTTTACGACTATTTTCTATTCAATACATTAGTTTGTTTTAAACTTGTATTTTATTTGTGTAAGTTCTTGATTAGCCTGTGTTATCTTGCTTTTTAGCCCTTCTTTATATTCCGAAAGTTTGATTTTTAGCTCTTCGTCTCCTGTAGATATCATTTGCAACGCAAGAATTGCTGCATTTAATGAACCATTAATACCCACCGTTGCAACAGGTATTCCCGGAGGCATTTGCACTATAGCCAGAAGTGCGTCCATACCGTCCAGAGTTGCTTTGATTGGAACTCCAATAACCGGTAGGGTAGTCATCGATGCAATTACACCCGGTAAATGTGCAGCCATACCTGCAGCAGCAATAATGACTTTAATTCCTCTTTCTTTTGCTCCTTTTGCAAATTGTTCCACTGCTTCAGGAGTACGGTGTGCTGATAATGCATTTATCTCGAATGGAATTTCCATTTCATCAAAAAACTTAGCAGCCTTTTCCATAACAGGCAGATCTGATGTGCTGCCCATAATAATGCTTACAATTGGTTTCATACTTTATATAGTGAATCTTTATCCCTTTAAAACAATCTTATTTGTAAAATTAAAAAAAGGAGTTATCACTGTTTAATAACTCCTTTCTAATGTCTTATTGACCAATTTCTGTTTTGTACTCTTCGTTTGAAAGCAAGTCATCAAGATCAGCAGCGTTGTCTAGTGTTGCTTTTATAATCCATCCATCTCCGTATGGGTCATTGTTAACCAGTTCGGGTTCGTCGTCAAGTTTTGGATTCACTTCGAGCACCTCTCCTGTAACTGGCATAATCAGGTCTGAAACAGTTTTTACAGCTTCTATGCTGCCAAACACTTCACCTTTTTCAACTGTATCGCCTTCGCTGTCGATATCTACAAACACTATTTCACCCAATTCGCTTTGAGCAAATTCTGAAATGCCGATATATACTTCATCGCCTTCAACTCTAACCCATTCGTGGTCTTTTGAGTACTTTAAATTTTCCGGGAAATTCATAGAATAAAATTTTAATTTATAATGGTTTAGTTATCTGATTGTAAAAATAGTATATATTTTCATTACAGCAAAATCTTTTATGCGCCAATCCAGACAAAGACAAAGGAAACGGTAAAGCCTAAAAGGAAACCTCCCAACACTTGTGCAGGGGTGTGACGTTTAAGTATAAGTCGTGAAGTTCCTACCATACCGGCAATAATGAAAAGTGAAATAAACAACTGATAAGGGTTTGTTCTTTCAATGAAATAACTGACAGCCATAACTCCTCCAATTAAACCACTTACTCCAAACATGTGTGCGCTAATTTTCCACCATATGGTAATAAATAGCGCAACTCCTATAACCCCCAGTGAAGATGCGGAAAGCATGATAAACCAACCAGGCATACCTACCCGATAATAATAAATAATCATTGCGGTATATGAAACAAGTACGATAAGATAGGGGATGAACCTCTCGCTTCTTATCTTTAGCGACAAATCAGAAATTAGATTCATTTTATAAACTGCAAATATAAGAACAGCGGGGATAGCAAATGAAAACAATACTGCCGGAGTTATGATTGCCCAAAACTTAGTTGCATATATCAATCTGAAATGAGTATATACAAAAAGTAACAGAATGCTGTAAACAGGCATAAACAGCGGTTGGAACAGAGAAGATATAAAGCGGGATATTTGTTTCATCATTCGTTTTTATATTTAGGAAGCGGGCAAAGTTATATTTTTTTTCTCAATCTTGCCACAGGAATGTTAAGTTGTTCACGGTATTTGGCCACCGTTCGACGTGCTATAACATATCCTTTTTCGTTTAATACTGTAGTCAACTGCTCATCAGTCAGAGGTTTCTGAGGATTTTCCTCCGCTATGCTTTGTTGCATAATGTATTTTATTTCTCTGGATGATATATCCTCGCCATCTTCAGTTTGCATAGCTTCTGAAAAGAAAAACTTAAGCGGATATACAGAAGTATTTGTTTGTACATACTTGCTGTTGCTTACTCGTGAAATGGTAGAGATGTCAAAACCTGTTTTCTCTGCAATGTCTTTAAGAATCATAGGTTTTAGCATTGTTTCATCTTCAGTAAGGAAGAAATCGTATTGAAACTTGACAATAGCTTCCATTGTGCGCTGCAGAGTGTTTTGTCTCTGTTTCACTGCATCAATAAACCACCTGGCCGAATCAATCTTTTGTTTCATAAACATCATAGCCTGCTTGGTGTCATTGCTCATGCTTCCTTTGTTGTCACTATAACCTTGAATCAGGTTTGAGAATTCGCGATTGATTCTCAATTCCGGTATATTCCTGTTATTGAGATACATATTGACCTCTCCGTTGTATGATTCAATAATGAAGTCAGGTGTTATATTGCTCATATGAACTTCGATAGAGTCGCCAAAAACATTCCCAGGTTTAGGGTTAAGTGATGTGATTTCTTCAATGGCATCACGCAATTCTTCAGTTGATACATTTAGTTGATGCTGAATCCTATCAAAATGTTTATGAGAGAACTCCTCAAAATGATCATTAACTATTGATAGGGCCAATTTGTTTTTGGGTGATTCATCATTTCGTTCAAGCTGAAGTCTAAGGCACTCTTGCAGGTCAGCTGCACCCACCCCCGCGGGGTCAAGCTCTTGTATTACAGCCAGCAATGATTGTAGTTTATCTATGTTAGCGTCAATGTTTTGCTGAAATAGCAAATCATCAGATATAGCCTGAAGGTTACGCTTCAGGTACCCATTTTCGTCTAAGTTGCCGATAATATATTCAGCTATTATCGTGTCCTGCTCATTTAATTGGTGAAGTGAAATCTGTTCGTTCAAGAAATCGTTCAGGCTTTTATCACCTGCAAACGTTGCTTCAATAAAATCAGGTTCATCCCTTTTTTGGTATCTGTTTATCTGATAGTCAGGAATATCGTCTTCAGTCATATAATCGCCCAAAGCTATCTCTTCCTGTGTCAGACTGTTGTTTTCGTCCATCAGTTCCTCTTTGTTTAAATCATACTCTTCGCTACCTTCGTCCAGGGCAGGATTATCTTCTAACTCTTGTTTAATTTTATCTTCCAATTCGACGGAATTTAATTCAACAAGTTTTATCACCTGCATCTGTAAGGGTGATAATCGCTGAGTTTGTTTTAGTTCCTGTTGTTGTCGAAGTGCCATAGTGTTGAGAAAAGCTTATTAGTTGATTAGCAAAATGGAAAAACACGTATCATTGATGTTCACAAAGATAATGTTTTTGCTTGTGTTTTGAATTAACCTAAAGAGAAAATTTAAAATATGTATTGCCGAAAATTAATTAATTTGTCGTGATTTCCTCAATTTAAATTATTTTCACATGACAAGCAACGCTTAATAATCTACTTATTTCTATCTTTGTTTGTGAATTCTGAAAAAATAGTAACATAAAAAATAATCTAAATGAAAAAGTCTATTTATTTATTGGCTGCCGTTTCAGCCTTTTTGTTGTTAGCAGTATCGTGCAAGCCAAAACAAAGTGCATATAAACAGGTCTATGAAGCTGCAAAAGAAAAAGAAATGCAACAGTCTGCGTCGGAGCCAACTGTAGTTAAAGACGCGGCCCCACTTCCACCGGTTGAAGTATCGGTAAGAAAAGAGAAAATTGAGCCTGTGTTTGCTTCAGATGCTGCAAATCTTAAAAGATACAGTGTGGTTATCGCTTCTTTGAGCGTGAAGCTTAACGCTGAGTCGTTAAAGAGCCGAATGGAGAATGAAGGATACAATGTAATTCTAGCTGAAAATGAGCAAGGCATGTACAGAGTTATTGTAGCAAGCCATGATGACAGAGCGGAAGCAGCGTCAGCCCGAGACAACATATACCAAAAGTATTCAGAAAAGGGTAACACTGATTTCTTGAGAAAAACATACGGAGTACCTTTTAATGATTTGTGGATCCTGGAAAGACAATACTAATTGTAAATGCAATAAATAAAATAAGAAGCTGTCCTTAGACCTCTATATGAGAAATAAAGGACAGCTTTTGTTTTTTTAACGTGTAAGTTTGCAACGTTTTTCATGAAAAATACGTCTATATTATAAATACAACCATATCGTATTATTATTATATGTATATTTGTGTAGAGAAATGACTTAATTCGATATAAACCTAATTAAACTATATCGATTGTTATATGTCAAAATAAGGAGATACGAATAGACTCATAATTAAAATAATAAATCAAACTATAAACGAAAGGGATAAACAATGAAAACTAAAAACCTACTAATCGCAGCTTTATTTTTACTGCTACCTTTTTTGGGGTTTGCCCAGGAATGGGATGACATTTACGCCAATCCCACTCAAAACGAAACACCTGTGAAGGTAAAGAAGAAAGTGGAACCTCAAAAAAAGAAAATAGTTGTTGTAGAAGGAACTGCAGCTAATATGGAGGTTGCTGCAAATGGCCGCGACATTGATGAATATAATCGTCGTGGTGAAAATGACATGATTGATGAAAATGATACAATCTACGATAATGAAGAGTATCAGCAATATGAATATACAGACAGAATAGTGAAATTTCATGAGCCTGCATCAAGTGTGAAAATATCAGGTGCTGATGAAGTTACAGTATATATTGGCGATGATATATACGCAGACTATTATGAATATGATGGCGGCTGCTGGAATACATCTTTTTATGGAATGGGATGGCACAGTTATTACCCCTGGTATGATCCATGGTATTATGGTGGATGGGGTTACCCATATTATTACAGCAGCTGGTACAACCCATGGTGGTACTCATCCTGGCATTGGCATCGTCCATGGCATTACGGATGGCATTATGGAGGATTCTATGATCCATGGTATTATGGTTACGGCTATGGTTATGGCGGTTGGTACGGTGGTGGTTATCACTGGGGATTCAACGCTGGATATAACGCTGCTCTGACTTCAAATCGCTCTGCAAGAAGCACAGGCTCCTACAGAACAAGTTCAGCTAATATGTCCGGTAGAACATCGATGGCTTCTTCAGGGAGAACAAGCTCTTCATCACGTAGCTCTTTAGCCGGAACAACACGTAGTGCCACATCCGGAAGAACTTCTTCAGCTGTTAGTAGCAGAGGAACATCATCGACTTCACGTACACGAATCGTTGACAGCAGTGGCAGAACTTACGATTCACGTTCAGGTCAGGCTATAAACAGAACCTCTACACGTAGCACAGCGGGAACTGCAGGGCGTACCGATAATACAAACAGAGTGGCTACTTCACCTTCCAGAACGGGAACTACATATCAAAGAACTACTCCATCAAGTGTGAGAGGTAGTAGCAGCACGGTAACACCAAGCAGAAGTACTACCACACCAAGCAGAACTGTTACCACTTCTCCCTCCAGAACTTCCTCTACCACTCGTAGCAGCAGCACATATTCAGCTCCCACCAGAAGTTCAAGCAGCGGATCATCATTTGGAGGCAGCTCGTCAGGATCTAGCCGTAGCAGTAGCTCGGGCAGCAGCAGTCGCAGCAGCAGTCGCAGCAGTGGAGGTCGCAGATAATAAAAAATTAAACTAGTTTTAGGATGAAAAGAATAATATACATTATAGCCTTGTTTGTGTCTGTTGCACACTTCTCTTATGCACAAGGAGAAGTTGAGGCACTGAACTATTCACGCAGCGGCTTGTTCGGCACAGCCCGTGCAATGGCAATGGGAAATGCTTTCGGGGCCCTGGGAGGTGATCTTACGGGAGTGTCAATCAATCCGGCAGGTATAGGAGTTTACAGAAGTTCAGAGATTGTTGGAACGTTTGGGTTTATGAGTAATAGCTCAGAAGTGGGAGATACTAAAGAATCAAAGAGCGACTTCAACGTTCATAACCTTGGTTTCGTTGGCTATTTCCCATTGAGAAATGAAACTATGCCGATGATAAATTTTGGCTTTACTCACAACAGACAAAAGTCATTCAACAGCAATATCAGAGCAGCAGGTTATGGTGCCAGCACTATGATAGATTATATAGCCGACAGAAGTGCCGGAGTTGATCCGGGTAAACTTATAATAAGTGATGATAATAATGCACCGGACCCATTTTCACCTTATTTTAATAATCCTTGGCTTACAGTTTTGGGATATAACTCGGGACTGATTATACCCAGCGGTTCAGGTAAGGATGTTACTTATGTCCCGGTCAATACAAAAGGAGAAACTCCTTTTCAGCAGATTAATTCATACCAAAGAGGTTACATCGATCAGTATGATTTTACTATTGGAACCACAATTAACAATGTGTTAAATATTGGTGTTGCAATAAATATTGCAGACATTTATCATTATACCAATGTCGAGGTACTTGAAGATTTTAATGATGGTGGTTATACTCTGGGTAATGAGATAACAGTAAATGGTTCGGGTGTGGGTGCTAAGTTTGGGTTAATTTATCGCCCTGTAAATGCTATCCGTCTTGGAATTGCTTATCATACACCTATGATCTACAATTTCTCAGAGAGATTTAGTGCCGATATGGCTGATGATATGGGAGCTTATGTAACTGATCCGGAATATAAACCGGGCAGAACTGACTCAAAGATCTATACTAATTACTACGACTTGAAGACTCCGGGGAAAGTGGTATTAAGTGGTGCGGCAGTTTTGGGTAACAACTTTATTGTGAGTGCTGATTATGAGATGATAGATTATAGCACTATGCGTCTTAAAGTGCCAGGTGGCAATCTTAACAGAAGCTGGTATGATATCGACAATGATTATATAAAAAGTGATTTTAAACTTACTTCCAATCTAAGATTGGGTATGGAGTACAGATTTACTCAACAGCTTTCAGGAAGACTGGGCTATGCATGGATGCAAAACCCATATAATGATGATTTCAAAGATGCCGGAATAGCAGCTGTGTCTGGCTCAAACACTGTTTTCAGAATGGAGGGTGACACCAACTACTTTACAGGTGGTTTTGGATATCGTTTCTCAAGAGCATTCTATGCTGACATTGCCTTGGTTTATCAATATCAGAACGATAAACTGTATCCGTTCCCAAATCTGTTTACAGAAGGAGGGGAACTAGCTATCGATGCAGCACCGTTTGATTTAAAAACCTCTTCTATCCGAGGTTTGGTAACGCTGGGATATAGATTCTAAGATTAACTTTAAAATATTTGAGACAGGTAATACTTTCGGGTGTTACCTGTTTTTTTTTGTATAAAAAAACTGCGAGGAATAAAAGAACAGATCTTTATCCTCGCAGTCATTAATAAGCTGTGAAAAATAAAATTAATTATGCAAACTTCTTCTCCAATTCAATTGCATTCGGGAAAAGAATATTGTTTTCTAAGTGAATATGCTTGTGAAGGTCGTTTTCAAACTCTTCAAGCATTGAGAACGTAACTCTATAAGTATTGCATGCATCAGCCGGCGGCGTGTAGCCGTCGCTCAGTTCAGAAATCTTGCGGAAACGCTCACCCTCATTGTCATGCTCAGCGTGCATCACTTCGATGGGATTTTTTACAGAGCCAAATCCCGATTCAGGCAATTCTTTACCGGTGATGGTTGACTCCACCATATTGCGAATATGCGGGAATAGCACGTTTTCCTCCTTGCCCATATGCTCGGTCAGCTCTTCAGCAGATTCAAAGAAAAGCTTTTCTATAACCAGCAGCTCCGGATGATTTCCTCCATGCACGCGTGCTACCTTTGTTATAAAGGGAGTAATCTCTTCAATTCGTCTTTCAACATATCTGTGATGAGTTTTCTCGATATAATCTGCCAGCAGATCTAATGGCCATGTACGATAGTCAATTTCCCCGCCTCCGTTGTTTAATGATGCTGCAGCGTTTAGTTTGTTTATCAATTCATCTGTGTTGATGTTCTTTCTCTCGCATGCTTCGGCTATTGAGCGGTTGCCATTGCAGCAAAAGTCAATGCCTACCGTCTTAAATACGCTTGCGTAGCGATAGTTCTCAGCTACGATTTTTCCAATGTTGCTTTCTTTTGTTATGCTCATAATGTTTGTGATTTTTAAAATTGCAGTTTTATAATTAAACTGCTTCTGTTAAATGTTTCTTCTTTTCTTCAGTAATGATATTCCAAACACGGTAAGGAATATAAATTTCAACACCTCAAGTATAATATATGTATAGTGGGCAAAAGAACTTGATGATACTCTCTGCGCTTCTATGTGAAGATTCGCTCTTTCGAACAGAGCCGGTAATAACCAAAACGACTGTAGTGCCACTATAACAATAGATAATAATAACAGGATGTTTAATCCTTTCAGCAGATTTTGTCTTGATATTACAAGATTGAGCAGAATGATAATGGCAAAAATCCATTCCATCTTATTAAGAGTGCCAAACACCAGTTTGCCGACACCCAAACCCAGTTCAAGTGTCATGCCGGGTGCTCTAAACTTTAGCCACGCCTCCATAAAGCTTATTGAACATACAAACCCAATCCAAATAAAGATAAATGCAACTGCTGTTGAATTCTGGATTCTTTTCACTGTGATAAGTTTTTAAAATGTAAGAAAAATAGTTACAATCTATAAAGAGATGGAATTGTCCGAAATAGTTTCAAAAAAATATTTATCTCTTCAGAAATGATAAACCCTTGTTTAAATCTTTAGTTAGTTCAATAATTGATGTATTCTCAAGCATCTCGCGCAATCCCTCTCTAACGGATACAAACTTATGATGAACCGGGCAGGGCATTTCATCGCTGCATTGAGGCAGGCCCAAGCCACAGCCCGTATATATATGATCGCCATCAATGGCAAATACTATATCGCTAAGCATCAATGCCTCAAGCTTGTCTGGTTCTATAACGAAACCTCCTGCCGGACCTTTTAGTGAATTTATAATACCGTTACGCGCTAGTTGTTGCAATATCTTTGCTGTGAATGCCTCAGGTGAGTCAATAGTACGAGAAATCTCTTTTATATTGACCCTGTTATCATGTTGTGATTGCTCTGCAATATACAACACTGCCCTAATTCCATATTCACATGCTTTCGAAAACACTTCAACTTGTTTTTACTAAAGGCAAAGATAATGATTATTTTGAATTATGGATGCTTTTGTCTTTATTTTGTCGATAATAATTAAATATTTCACATTAGTCTGTTTGATTTTCAGTTTTAGAGATTAACTTTGCAATGAATAAAATAGATTTTCAGATGGAATTTGATAAATACGAATCAGGTCTGTTAGGACTTCAGTTTGATAAACCCGACCCTTACGGCTCGCTGGCGATGCCAATATACAATGCACTTGCTTTTGAATTTGAAACAGCCGAAGAGATGGAAGCTGCCTTTAAGGGAGAGTCTTCCGCACATACTTATTCAAGAATAACCAACCCCACGGTTCATTATTTTGAAGATCGGGTAAAAAAAATAACGCAATCAGTAGCTGTCACAGCTCTCAACTCGGGTATGGCAGCAATAAGTAATGCCTTCCTGACTATAGCAAAATCGGGCGATAATATTGTGACAACCAGCAAGCTTTTTGGCAACACCTATTCATTCTTTAGCAACACCTTGAAAGAATTTGGAGTCGAAGTCAGGTTTTGCGACTTAACCAATCAGGTTATGGTGAGTAAAGCAATAGATGAAAATACCTGTGCAGTATTTGTTGAGATTATTGCAAATCCACAGATGGAAGTAGTAGATTTGAAGGCACTGAGTGAAACAGCTCATGCGCACAACGTGCCTGTAGTTACAGACACCACCCTCATTCCTTTCAGCTCCTTCAGAGCTTCTGATTTGGGAGTTGATATAGATGTTATTTCAAGTACAAAATACATTTCGGGTGGCGGAACATCCCTCGGAGGACTGATTATTGATTACGGCACATTCGACTGGAGCAACTCCAAAAAGCTAAAGCCCTATGTGGGACAGCAACCATCGGCCTTTCACTTCAAGCTGCGAAAAGAAATTCATAGAAACCTGGGAGCCTACATGACACCTCAGGCAGCCCATTTGCAAATGTGGGGTTTGGAAACTATGAAAATAAGATACAGCCGTCAGGCAGATACTTGCATGTCACTTGCAAAACGTTTGCAGGCTCATCCGCAAGTAAAATCGGTAAGCTACCCCGGACTGGAGCAGGACAAATATCACGAACTGTCCACACAGCAATTTGGCAACCAATATGGTGCCATGCTGACGTTCGATTTGGAATCTAAAGAAAAATGCTTCAGATTTCTTAATTCACTGAGTCTGATACGACGAGCCACCAACCTGTTTGAAAACAGAACCCTGGCCCTGCATCCCGCCACCACCATCTATGCTACCTTTAGCCCACAACAGTGTGAGTCAGTAGATGTGAGATATACAACAATACGCCTGTCCGTTGGGCTTGAAGATGCCGATAGTCTGTTTGAAGATATAGGGCAGGCACTTGAAAGTTGATTGCATGCTGCAACAACCAAGTGCCCGCTTAGTTTTACTTTTTAACCCGTATTATTCATGAGCAACCAACCCGATTTTTCTTGCATCTGTTTTT
>CAYFUQ010000024.1:0-27736 GCA_964346415.1 uncultured Proteiniphilum sp. | reverse complement strand
CTTAAAAACAGATGCAAGAAAAATCGGGTTGGTTGCTCATGAATAATACGGGTTATGCGCCTATAAATACAAAACGACAAGCGTAACGCAGTAATTATGCGCCCATAAATACAAAACGACAAGCATACCACTGTAATTATACACGCATAAACTGGAAACGACGAGCGTAGGGGAACATTTATGCGTGCATAATTGTACCGGAATTCCATGTCGCCCATAATTATGAGAGCATAAGTTGAGTGGTATGCTTTACAACACTATTTATGGGGGAAGAGACATAACCATCGACCCACCTTTATGCACAAATATCTGCATAATGTGCAGGAGATGACCTACTTTTTCACCTTCTACGTGCATAATTATCACGGTACACTCGTCGGGAACACTTCATGCGCGCATAATAGCTGTGGAATCTTATGTCGGGCAGAAAATATGCGCGCATAATTGGACTGGAATCGCATGTTTGGCAAAAAAAGCACCTACATGCATTTGCCTGTAAGTGCCTTATAATCAGAGTAGCGAGACCGGGGCATGATCCCGGGACCTCATGATTATGAATCATGCGCTCTAACCAACTGAGCTATCTCGCCAACATTTATTTGAAATTCTTATTCCGAATTTGCGGTGCAAAAGTAGTGCATCTTTTTGAATCTTGCAAACAAACTGCACACAAATCTTTTTTTAAATACTCTTTTGAGATTAGCACTGTTCTGAACAGCTGTTTTATTTACTTATTTTGTCGAACAAACTATAATGGCAGTTGTTTTGATTCTACAAACATATATCAATAAAAAGAATTAACAGAGCAGATGACTAACAAGAAGTTTTACAGCGATCGTGAAGAGAAGGCAAACTACCTGACCCACGCTGCCGGAATAGTGATGGCGGCAATAGCAACCATATTGTTTGTAGCGAAAGCGGTGGCGGCTGCAGACTGGCTTGCACTAATTGCATATATGATATTCAGCATAGGCATGTTTGCATGCATGTCGGCCTCTACCTACTACCATTTTGAGAAACGCCCCGACAGGAAATCAAAATTACGCCACTTCGACCATGCCAGCATATATCTTCTTATTGCTGCAAGTTATGCGCCATTCTCTCTTATACTTATGCGCAACGAAAAGATTTGGAGTGCAACAATTTTTTCACTGGTGTGGATCATCGCCATCATTGGTATCATAATTAGTTTCAGGGAACTGAAGCGAAACAGTCATATCAAAACATTATCTTACGTACTTATGGGCTTGGTGGTGCTCATCGCCTTCAAGCCCTTGATAGAAACGGCACAAGCTACCGACAGCATGGCTGTAATATACTGGCTGATTGGCGGAGGAGTTTTTTATATAGTCGGCGCAGTTATTTATGCTCTGGCAAAGCGGGAATTTGTGCACGCCGTATTTCATATTTTTGTTCTCCTGGGCATGGGCAGCCATATTATTGCAGCATATCTTATACCTATGATATAATTATCAGATTAAGGCAAGTGAGACTACAGATTCATTAATTGTAAATGATATTTTCAAACAAATAAAACAATAATTCTCTTTTCTTTTGCATTTTTACAAAATAAATATAAATTTGCGGTGTATTTGTTGTGACTAAAGGTTACAGCAAATAATAAGACAGCAATTAATAAGACAATTTGTTTAACACTGAAACAGGTAGTTTCAGCAGGTAAAGGACTGATACTTTACCAAATGAAAGATATAATTACAGCTTGCTCTATTTTTTTATTCTAATTAAAGACACTTTTGTCTTCAATAATATAGTGCGCAAACTGTACATACAGAAAGTAGGATAAATATATTATCATTAATTAGTAAAATTAAATCATTATGAGTCAGAAGAAATTATGGATCGCCCTTGCTCTGGTTGTGGGCATTTCCTTTGCCGTACTACTATATTACGGCTACGAAATTTATCAAACGAAACCACCTATACCCGAAAAGGTGGTGGACAAATCAGGCAAAGTATTATTTACGGCACAGAACATCAAGGATGGACAGAATGTGTGGCAGAGTATCGGGGGGCAACAAGTTGGCTCGATATGGGGACACGGTGCCTATGTTGCACCCGACTGGACGGCAGACTACCTGCACCGAGAAGCTCAATACCTGCTAAACAAATGGGCAGGCGGAGACTTCAGCACATTAAATGATGTAGAGAAAGCTACTCTGGAGAAGCGCCTGCAATTATTTTTGCGCAAGAACACTTACGACGAGGCGACACAAACTCTGATTATCGATGAAGAACGAGCTGAAGCTTACGAATATCTGAGAGGCTACTACACAGAGATTTTCATGACCAGCAACAACCCCGACATTATTAAATTAAGAGCCGACTATGCCATTCCTGAAAACTCCGTAAAAGAGGTGGGACGAATGGACAACATGGCTCAGTTCTTCTTCTGGGCATCATGGTCGTGTATTACTGAACGTCCGGGAAGTGACTTGACATATACACACAACTGGCCAAATGATGCACAAATTGGCAATGTGCCCACGGGCAGCCTTGTTATATGGACCGGTTTTAGCATTATAATGCTTTTGGTGGGTATCGGTATCTTGATATTTGTAAACGCAAGAGCCAAAGAAGAAGAGATTCTGAAGCCAGTGGCTGATCCATTAATGAATCAGGTGGTTACTCCTTCAATGCGTGCAACCAAAAAGTATTTCTGGGTGGTGAATCTGTTAATACTTGTACAGGTGGGAATGGGAATTCTGACAGCTCACTATGGCGTTGAGGGCGATGCTCTCTACGGTATTGACATCGCTAGTTTCCTCCCCTATTCCATTTCTCGTACATGGCACGTGCAGCTATCCATCTTTTGGATTGCCACAGCATGGCTTGCCACAGGACTGTATATTGGCCCTTCACTAAGTGGCAAAGACCCGAAATATCAGAAACTGGGAGTTAACCTATTGTTTATTGCACTGTTAATAGTTGTTGGAGGCTCGCTTATCGGACAATGGTTTGGTGTGATGCAAAAGCTTGGACTTATCGAAAACTTCTGGTTTGGACATCAGGGTTATGAGTATGTTGACTTGGGCAGATTCTGGCAAATATTGCTAACAGTGGGCTTGTTCCTATGGCTGGCTCTAATGATACGCCCCATCCTTCCTGTTATAAAAAGCGGAACTCAGGAAAAGAGTTTACTGATTTTATTTCTTTTGTCTTGTTTCTCAATCGCACTGTTTTACGCAGCCGGATTGATGTGGGGCAGACAAACTCACCTTGCCGTAGCAGAATACTGGCGCTGGTGGGTAGTTCACTTGTGGGTTGAAGGTTTCTTCGAAGTGTTTGCAACTGTAGTAGCTGCATTCCTGTTCACCCGCATGGGCTTGCTGAGAATCAAATCAGCAACGCAAAACGTTCTTTTTGCTACCAGCATTTTCCTTGCAGGTGGTATTTTGGGTACGTTCCACCACTTGTATTTCAGCGGAACTCCAATCGGCGTGATGGCTTTGGGAGCAACATTTAGTGCACTTGAGGTAGTTCCTCTGGTATTGATTGGCTTCGAAGCATTCCAAAACTACAGAATGAGTAAAGCCACCGAATGGCTTGCCGATTATAAATGGCCTATCTACTTCCTACTTTCAGTAGCCTTCTGGAACTTCCTGGGTGCAGGTATCTTCGGATTTGTAATTAATCCGCCAATTGCACTATACTACATGCAGGGGTTGAACACCACTCCTGTTCACGGTCATGCCGCTCTATTTGGAGTTTACGGAATGTTGGGTATAGGTCTTATTCTGTTTGTGTTGCGCAGTATGTATCACAAACAAAAATGGAACGACAAACTGATCAAGTTCACTTTCTGGTCGCTCAACATCGGACTGCTTGCAATGGTATTCATAAGCTTACTGCCTGTGGGTATGATGCAAACTGTTGCCAGCGTTAACCACGGTATGTGGTACGCACGCTCGGCCGAGTTCCTGCAACAACCAATTGTGAATGTATTCAAGTGGCTCCGCGTTATTGGTGACACAATCTTCGGACTGGGTACTCTGACACTGTTTATATTTGTGTATCAGCTAACGGTTAAGAAGAACAAGAAGTAAATTATCACAGCATATATATATTGTTCAGGAGACCGCCCGAAAGGTGGTCTCTTGTTTTTTAGAACGTAAAACAGAAAAACAATAAAAACTGTTCCTATCTTTGCATTTCTCAGCAATCAAAAAGGAAACCTATGACAAACGAAAACATAAACACACAACGGCATGCTGTTATTGTTGCTAACGGCAGATATCCTAATCATCCATTGCCACTGAGCATAATTGAGAATGCACCATATATAATATGCACCGACGGCGCCGCAAATCATTTTATATCACTGGGCAAAATACCCGATGCAATTGTTGGTGACTGCGACTCTGTATCGCCCGAAAACAAGAAGAAATATGCACATATATTGCATCCCGACACGGAGCAGGATAGTAACGATCTGACAAAGTCTGTAAGATTTGCAATTAATCAAGGTAGAGATATTATTACAATAGTAGGCGGCACGGGGCTGCGTGACGACCACACAATTGGCAATATATCACTGCTGGCAGAATATCAGTGTGCAGCACAGGTAAAAATGGTGACCAACAGCGGAGTATTCACCCCACTGAACTCATACGCCACACTTATAAGCCATAAAGGCGAGCAGGTTTCCATATTCGCCATCGATCCAAAACCCATCACTACTCATGGATTGAAGTACCCAATTGAAAATCGCATTCTAAAAAATTGGTGGGAAGGAACTCTTAATGAATCGGAAGGAGACAACTTCACTATAGATACAGAAGGAAGGGTAATTGTGTTTCAGGTTTTCAACTCAGTCAATGACAAGGCTAAGGAATAGCATTTGATCAAAACAACTCTTTTAGAACTTCAATTGATTTTATTGAGGGGAAATTGTAAAGGTGAAGGCGGTAATAAGTAATCAGAGTATCCACAATTTGATTTCTGTTGCTGCGCGACAACTTGTAGAGGTGCATGTTTGAATAATTAATTCTCGACAGACTATTTAAAAACTCAGCTTCACCACCTCTCACAAAGTAGCTGTGCAAGGGTGGGCTCTTGGTAAACTCACCATTCAGCAAGTCAAAGTATGAGCCCGATTTGTATCCATCCATGTTGGGATAAATACCCAAAAAACGGGTTAGCCCCAACAGGAATGTAATGTGAAAGTTGGCTAGTCCTTGCTTGGTTTCTTCCAGCACCTCAAAACTGTTTTTTAGATAAGCATAAAGAATTTCATTGTCTTCGGTTTCGCGGATAACACGCGAAAGGAACTCCGACAAGAAAAAAGTTAAAGATATTTTGGTAATATCTGTGGTGATGTCATAAAACAACACAAGGCGTTCCACTTCTTTCAATCGCTGAATATCGCGAAGTGGCAAATGCTCTACTTCCAGCTTAAGAATGGAGAGAGGAGAAAAGAAAGCGGGTTTGATTTTTGATTTCTTGCTTGCTGTTTTAGGCAAAAGATATGGTACACGCCCATAGTCGCGAGTGAATATGTGAACAATAGAGAATCGGTCGTTATATTTTGTGGTATTTAATACTATTCCTTCTGTTTTGGTGTGCATATATTTGTTGACTGCTTTTATTAAACTCAAAGTTAGTAATTAGATTTGTCAACAAAAAGGCAATACAATAAAATAATGGATATTAATAAAACCGTAAAGAGCAAAAAAAACGTTCCGAATATATCGGAACGCCTTTCTTATAAGTTTGCTGGTACTGTTTAGTAAGCTCTCTTTTTGATACGAGCTGCTTTACCACGCAGTTTGCGCAGATAGTACAATTTTGCTCTTCTTACTTTACCACGGCTATTAACTGTGATATTGTCAATAAAAGGTGAGTTCATCGGGAAGATACGTTCAACACCAATGTTGTCTGACATTTTACGAACAGTGAAACGTTTGTTTACACCATCACCCGAAATGCGAAGAACCACACCGCGATATTGCTGAATACGCTCTTTGTTACCCTCAACAATTCTGTAATCAACAGTGATGGTGTCACCGCTGTTGAATTGAGGAAATTCTTTCTTTTCCTGAGCCATTGCCTGCTCGGCAACTTTAATTAAATCCATTGTTTTAAAGCTTTATGTTAATGTTTAACTCTGTGTAAAACGCAATATAACGGTATATCATCCGACAGAGATTGCGCAAAGCGGTCGCAAAGATAGTGATAATTTTTAAAAAACCATCGAATATGGTTGGCAAATTAGTAAAAAGGAGTAATTTTGAATATAGAAAAAAATAAAATTGTTTTTATGAATGTAAAAAAGATTTCACTTGGGCTGATGATATCGGCTGTTGTATTGACTTCATGCAAGCCTAAACAATTTCAGATTTTGAATATGAGAGGTGTGATTGTTGAAATGAATTACACCTTTGATAATGCACCGAACAAGCAGCTGGAAGAATTGGTATTGAATTACAAGTCTATTTTGGACAAAGAGATGAATCAGGTGGTGGGGCAATCATCTGAGCTGATGGATTACGGGGTTCCTGAGAGTATGCTCACCAATTTCACTTCCGACGTGATGAAGCAGTACGCAGACAATAGGTTGGCGAACGGAGCCGACATTGCCGTGATGAATGTGCATGGCCATCGTGCCACTCTTCCCAAAGGCGATGTGACGCTGGGCAATCTTTATGAGATTTACTCATTCGACAATACAATTACTTACTTGGAGCTAAAAGGAGATAATGTTATCAAGATGTTCGATTCGTATGCATACATGGGTGGAGCAGGCATTTCTTCAAATGTGAAATTGGTAATCAAGGACAGGAAGGTTGAAAGTGTAACAATCGATGGAAAAGAAATTGATAAGGACAAAATGTACAACATCGTGACTTTGGATTATCTTGCAGATGGCAACAATGGAATGGAGGCTTTTCTGAATGCAGAGAGTGTTAACAACTCGGGCGTAACACTGCGCGACATCATGATTGAGTATGTGAATGAACAAACACAACAAGGGAAAGTGCTGACCTCTGAACTAGACGGCAGAATAACTATCATCCAATAAAACAATGAATATGAAGAAGAAAATAATAATATCGTTTATTGTAGTTTTGATAACAACAAGCAGTGCATTGTTCGCACAAACTAAAATCACCATACTGCATACCAACGACACCCACAGCAGAATAGAACCAATACCCGAAGGTGACAAAACTGCCCCTAACATGGGCGGAGTGTTGCGCAGGGCTAACTATATAGAACAAGTGCGCAAGGAAAACAAAAATGTTATATTGCTTGATGCAGGCGATTATGTGCAGGGAACACCATACTACAACTTATTCAAGGGTAAAGTGGAAACTGAGGCTATGAATCTTCTGAAATATGATGTAGTCACACTGGGCAATCATGAGTTTGACTATGGACTAGAGGGCATGAAACAACTCGCAGAGTGGGCTGAGTTTCCAATTATAAGCAGCAACTATGACTTTTCTGCGACTCCTCTAAAAGATCAGTTTGAGCCTTATATCGTTTTGGTAAGAGACGGAGTGAGAGTTGGAGTGATAGGTGTGAATGTGGAGCCAAAGGGGCTTATAGCTACAGACAACTATGAGGGAATGATTTTTAATGACCCGATAGAGACCGTCAATCATTATGCTCAAATATTGAAAAAGAAAGAGAAGTGTGATTTGATAATCGCCCTATCTCATCTTGGGTATGTATCTGACAAAAAACTGGCTACCGAGTCGGAAAATATTGATATTATCATCGGCGGACACAGTCACACATACATGAAAGAACCAGACTTGGTGAAAAACAAAACAAACAAGGATGTATTAATTTATCAAACAGCCGGCAGAGGAATCTACGTAGGCCGTATTGATGTTGAACTAGATAAAGTTAGTATAAAATAATGAGAAAAAATATTCTATTGTTGATAGCGCTCTTTGGGAGCTTTGTACTTTTTGCACAAACTGAAACTAATCTTTATAAACAAACCAACAAGGCCGAAATGAACCGATGGGTTGATTCGGTCTATAATGCAATGACTCCGGATGAAAAGGTTGGACAGTTGTTTATGCCAATTGTTGAGTCAAACAGCAGCTGGAAGCAAAGGATTGCAAACTATATAAACAAACAAAAGATTGGCGGAGTGCTCTTCTCAAAGGGTACATTGACTGTTCAGGCTGAAATGACAAACTATCTGCAAAGTATATCCAAAACACCTTTGTTTGTAGCATTGGATGGTGAGTGGGGATTGTCGATGCGTCTGACAGATGCACCTAAGTATCCGAGAAATCAGATTATCGGTGCAATTGATGATGATGAAACACTTTATCAGTACGGTAAGGAAATTGCCCGACAATGCAGAGAGATGGGTATCCATATAAACTTTGCACCTTCGGTAGATGTGCATAGCAATCCCAATAATCCTGTGATTGGCACACGATCTTTTGGCGAACATCCGGAGAGCGTTGCTCGTCAGGGAGTAGCTTTTGGAAAAGGAATGGAAGAGAACGGAGTGATGGCAGTTGCGAAGCATTTCCCCGGACATGGAGACACTTCAGATGATTCGCATCACACACTACCCACAATTACTCACAACATAGATCGATTGGAAAAGGTGGAACTCTTACCTTTCAAAACGTTTATTGATGCCGGTCTGTCTGGAGTAATGACGGGTCACCTTGACGTGAAAGCCCTTAAGACTAACGGGATACCCTCATCTCTTTCGTCCGAAATAGGGATCAAACTTTTGAAAGAAGAGATGGGTTTTACCGGACTCACATTTACCGATGGTCTTGCTATGAAAGGGGTTTCGACCCAACCTGACATGAGTATAAAAGCTCTATTGGCAGGCAATGACATACTTGTGGGAGCAATTAATATAGAAAAAGAGTTTAACAGCGTGAAACAAGCAGCTGAAAAAGGTGTGTTGTCTGAAGAATTAATTGAAGATAAGGTAAAGCGAATTTTGAGTTACAAGTACATTTTAAATGTGCATAATCAAAGGACTATTAAAACAGCTACACTTCACCAAAGAGTAAATGCCCCCGAAAGCGCGTGGATGCTGCAAAAGATATATGACAAAGTGGCAACATTGGTGCAAAATAAAGATTCCGTAATTCCAATTACCGGACTTGACAAAAAACGCATTGCGTCTGTAGCAATTGGTGCACCAGGTAACAATGTTTTCCAGAAGTGGCTAAACAGATATACGCATGTAGATGTATATCAAACTCAGATCGCTTCAATTGGTGAGACTGCAAAGAAGTTGGCAGATTATGAATTAGTCATTTTCTCAATTCACGACAGTAAGATGAAAGAAAACCCTGCGCTTCAGGAGGCAATCAGGCAATCTAAAAGTTCTGTTTTGGTATTATTTGACTCACCATATAGCCTAAATGGCATAAAGAACAGTACCAATCTTACCAACGCAGTGGTCGTTGGTTACGACAACTCAAAGAGCGCACAGATTAGTGTAGCTCAGGCAATATTTGGAGGTATTGAGTTCTCCGGTAAATTGTCTGTATCAACTGACAATTATAAAGCTAGGACCGGAATTGAGACCCCAAAAATAAGGCTCTCCTACGCACTACCTGAAGAGGTAGGTATAGCTTCGGAAAAGCTTGCACATATTGAGAACATCGCAATAGAAGGATTGCGCCAAAGGGCTTACCCCGGTTGCTATGTAATGGTTGCCAAGGATGGAGTTGTCATCTATGATAGAAACTTTGGTCATTTGGATTATTCGGGTAAAGACATAGTGAACAGCGAGACAGTTTATGACCTGGCATCCGTGACAAAGGCAGCGGCAACTGTGCCCGCCTTGATGAAGCTATATGATGAGAAGAAAATCAAACTTCAAGATACTTTCGGAAAGCATATTCCCGAAACGGTAAGAACCAACAAATCAGGGATAACAATAAGAGAAGCATTGTTTCACGAAACTGGAATAGTGTCGTTTATCCCCTACTACACTTCAGCTATTGATACAAACAGTTATACGGGACCACTTTTTGGAAGACAGTCATCAATATATCATGCCAGGTATGCAGGTGCATGGGGACGAACTGACTATAAATTTGATACTTCGCTAATTTCTGACAAACTATCTGAAACCTATAGTCATCCTGTGGCTGAGGGTCTTTTTGCTAGTGAAAAGATGCACTACGTTTTGCTACATGACATAATAGACACTAAACTAAATGCAAAAAGGTATCGATACAGTTGCCTCAACTTTATGCTGCTGAAAGAAGCAATAGACAACATAACCAATACTGACCTGAACAGTTATTTGCAAGATAACTTATATAAAAAGCTAGGCAGCACATCTACCACTTTTCAACCTTTGAAATATATGTCTGAGAGCGTTATCGCTCCAACTGAGAACGACCCTTTTTTTCGCAAGCAACAAATCAGAGGCTATGTACACGATGAAGGCGCAGCACTTTTTGGCGGAATATCAGGTAATGCAGGTCTATTTTCTAATGCAAATGATTTAGCGAAGATTTTTCAAATGTGGTTGAATGGAGGAGAATATGGAGGTGAGCGGTTTTTGAGTGATGATACAGTGAATCTGTTTACCAAAACCAAAAGCGGACGCAGCAGACGAGGACTTGGATTTGACAAACCAGAACCAGGCAATACCAAACTAAGTCCAACAAGCCCTTTAACTCCCCCGTCAGTCTATGGACATACAGGATTTACAGGCACCAGTTTCTGGGTTGACCCTGACAACAACATGATATATATATTCCTTTCAAACCGCGTATTCCCAAGCCGCACTCCAAACAGAATGTCTTCTCTGAAAATAAGAGAGCGCATTCAGGATGAACTTTACAAAGCGATTGGGATAAGTGAAAACATATAAACAAAAATACAATCAATATAAAGAAAAGTAATTACACTATGACAGATGATAATACGCTTAGAGTGATTAAGAGCAATAATCTTGTTAATGATTTTGACTCCATATTATCTAAATTAAAATATGACAAAGTATTTATACTAACAGACGAACACACAATTAATCTTTGTTTCCCATTGTTGGAGTCAATTCAGTCTATCTCATCCGCAGATAAAATTGTAGTGCCTGCAGGGGATGTAAATAAGACACTAGAAAACCTGGCTCATATCTGGAAACATCTAACCGAACATGGTGCTACACGCCACTCATTGCTTGTCAATTTGGGCGGAGGGATGATTACCGACATTGGCGGATTTGCAGCAGCTACATTTAAGAGAGGAATTAAATATATAAATATCCCAACCACTCTGCTTGGTGCTGTTGATGCATCGGTAGGTGGGAAAACAGGCATTAATTTCGGAGGTTATAAAAATGAAATTGGATCTTTTTATCATGCAGAGCATGTTATCATATCATCACATTTTTTCAAAACCCTAAACAACAGTGATATATTATCAGGGTTTGCCGAAATGATTAAACATTCACTTATTCACTCTGAAGAAGAGTGGAAAGAGTTACTTAAGTTTGATGTGAATCAAATAGATTATGAATGGCTTAATGAGGCTGTATTTCGCTCTGTAAGCATCAAAGAGGAGATAGTAGAGAAAGACCCTTTTGAAAGAAACACAAGAAAGGCTCTAAACCTTGGACACACTATTGGGCATGCATTCGAAAGCTTTGCCATCGAAACAGAGCGCCCCGTTCTTCACGGCTATGCGGTGGTGTGGGGAATTATTGCGGAGCTTTATCTGGCTTATCACATTTGTGGCTTTCCTCAGGAAAAATTGCAAAGCACTGTAAAGTATATTACTAAGCATTACGGGGTTTTCGATATCACTTGCGACGATTATGAGCAGCTCTATGAGATAATGAAACATGATAAGAAGAATGATAGTTCTGATATTAACTTCACATTATTGGACAATATAGGTAAGATTAAAATCAATCAAACTGCAGACAAAGAGCTAATTTTTGAAGCATTAGATTTTTTCAGAGATAGTGTTGGATTGTAAATCAACAAACAGCACTTATCAACTTACCAAATTTACCATAAGAAAGTTTTATTAGAAATTGAGTAAGGTATAGAAAAATATATTTAGATTTGCAGGGTTAAAATATTGACAGCCCTTGAACTATTGCATAGTTAATTCTGACACAATCAAATCATGTTTCATTTATACTAACAACCCCTAATTATAAAACAATTATGGCAATTTCAAAAGTAAAAGTAAGTTCAAAAATTGAAAAGAGCTTTCGTGTTGACGTAGCATGCTCCAATCCTTTTGTTGTGGATCAGCCCAAAGAGGGTGGTGGCAACAATGAAGGTCCTAACCCATTAGAAGTGTTTTTGGCAGGTTTATCATCTTGTCTCTGTACTGTTGGGAGAATTGTTGCAATGCAGCAGAAAATAAAAGTGCGCAGCATCGAAGCAGAAGTAGAAGGCGATATAGACAAGGATTTTCTGTTGGGAGCTACCACAGAAGGGCGCGCCGGCTTTACCGAGATTAGCACTGTCGTAAAAATTGATGCAGATATAACAAATGAGGAAAAAGAGGCATTCCTGGCTGAGATTGAAAGAAGATGCCCTATAGCTGACAATATTGCAAATACAACGAAAATGACTGCTGAAATAGTTAAGTAAGTAGCTAATTGAAGTTATACAGTTTAAAAAACATGCCGGCTAAATCATTTTATTATGGTTTAGCCGATATGTTTATATTTATTTCACAGCACATAGTGCGCCAGCTCCCAGAACACCGGTTTCTTGCAGTTCTGAATATGTAATTTTAATTTTTTGAATAGATTTGGGGTATGGAAAATCGGACAAACCTTTATACATTGCTTTTTCGAACAATTCAAATGAACCTGAAATTGAGCCTCCAAAAATGATTGCTTCAGGATCAATAACCAATAAAATAACTTTCACCAATATCGATAAGTGTTTGCCATACAGATTAAATAGCTCAATTGCCTGCTTATCTCCTTCCCTCGCTCTCGTTGCAGCTTCTAACCCATTTAGACCACCTTCTCGGGGAAAAAACCTACTGCCGCAATATTCTTCCAAAATTGAATCCAAATAAGGCAATTCACCAAACTCTCCTGAACCACAATTTGCATCTTTTAAAAGATGTCCATTTTGTATGATTCCACCACCAACACCTGTCCCTAGTGTAATTCCCACAAAATTAAGAAATGACTTACCTTTTCCATAAATCCTCTCGCCCATAGCAAAGCAGTTTGCATCATTGTCTATAAAGACAGGAATATTAAATCTGCTTTCAAGAATTGCTTTCAAATGTACCTCATCCCAGTCTTTTATGTTCTGCACATTGTAAACGACACCCCTCTCCCTATCAACAACACTTGGCACTCCAATACCAATGGCTTCTGTGTTAGGAGTGACTAAACGGTCAATTATTCTCGTTAACACATCTATTGTTGCATCACCTCCAATAGTTGCGAGAGTATCTTCTTTAATTAAAACTGATATCTTATCACGCTCTATTCTTCCACCTACTATTGAGGTTCCTCCAATATCAATGCCTATAATATTTTTCATGTTGGATATATTTTAGTAATTATAAAATACAATTATAATAAAAGCTAATCACAAAATAAAAACTAAACTGACACAATTATTACTTGGCACCGTTTTTGTATTTATTACTTATAGATTTTGTGTTAGTAGTAAATTTAAAACTATATTTGCAAACTACTTTAGAATAAAAGAAAGGTAATCAATGAACAATAATTTTTCACAGAAAGTCAGAGATATCATGGCTTACAGCCGTGAGGAAGCTGAAAGACTACAAAACAACTATATTGGTCCGGAGCACTTGATGCTTGCTATCCTACGAGACGGCAATGGTATGGCAGTTAAAGTTCTACAGGATTTTGATGTTAACTTAGACAGTTTAAAAGTTCAAATAGACAACAGGTTTAAAGAAAGTCAAGTTGACTTTGATGGAACAAAAGAGCTGGTAATAAATAAGAACACTGAGAAGACATTAAAGATAAGTATTTTGGAAGCTCGATTAACGCAGAGTGTAGAAACTGACTCAGAGCATATCCTTTTGGCATTATTAAAAGAAAAGGATAACGACATATACAAGATTTTGCATGAAAATGACCTTGAATACTCAAGCACATTTTTGTACATAAAAAGTATCCACGATGCCCGCAAAAAGGAAGAAGAGAATGACAATTTCTTAGATGATTTCGATGACGAAATAGATGACGAGATTGATACACCCTCTATGGGCCCCAACTTTACGGACGATGATGATGACTCATTTGACCAACCCTCAAACCCGGGAGGAAAACCCGGAGGCAATCAAGGTTCAGGACGTAGTTCGGCTTCAGACACGCCGGTTCTAGACAACTTTGGTACTGACATTACTCGTGCAGCCATAGAAAACAGGCTCGACCCTGTTGTGGGTCGTGAAAAAGAGATAGAGAGAATCGCTCAAATATTAAGCAGAAGAAAAAAGAACAACCCTGTACTGATTGGTGACCCCGGCGTTGGTAAATCAGCAATTGTTGATGGACTTGCGCTTCGCATTATACAAAAGAAAGTATCACGTGCATTGTTTGACAAAAGAGTTGTTTCTTTAGATATGGCTTCGATTGTTGCAGGAACAAAATACAGGGGACAGTTTGAAGAAAGGATTAAAGCAATCCTTAACGAGCTGTCGAAAAACCCAAACATCATACTATTTATAGATGAGATTCATACTATTGTAGGAGCAGGAGGATCTGCAGGCTCTCTTGATGCCGCAAACATGCTTAAGCCGGCTTTGGCAAGGGGCGAGATACAGTGTATCGGTGCTACTACTCTTGATGAATACAGAAAGAACATTGAGAAAGATGGTGCACTTGAGCGTCGTTTCCAAAAAGTAATAGTGGACGCAACAACTCCGGAAGAGACTCTTCAGATATTAACGAATATCAAGGAGCGATACGAAGAGCATCACAACGTTATATATACTGACGAAGCGTTAGAGGCATGTGTCAAACTGACAGAGAGATATGTTTCCGACCGTACATTCCCGGACAAGGCCATAGATGCACTTGACGAAGCAGGTGCGCGAGTTCGTATTTCTAACATATATATCCCCAAGATTATCGAAGAAATGGAAGAACAGCTTAAAACCGTTGAACAAATGAAAAATGATGCGGTAAAAGCTCAGAAATATGAATTAGCTGCAAGCTACAGAGACAAGCAACGCCAACTACTGCTATCACTTGAAGCTGAAGAGCAAAAGTGGCAAAAGGAAATGAAAGAGAAGCCGGAAATTGTTGACGAGGAAAAAATAGCTGAAGTAGTTGCAATGATTTCAGGTGTTCCCGTTCAACGTATAGCACAAGGAGAAGGTCAACGCTTACTTGAGATGAAAGAAGAGCTTAAGTCACAGGTAATCGGCCAGGACGAAGCTGTTGAGAAGATAGCGAAAGCAATACAGCGAAACAGAGTTGGTCTAAAAGATCCCAACAAACCTATTGGTACCTTTATGTTTCTTGGTCCAACCGGAGTTGGAAAGACTCACCTTGCAAAGAAACTTGCAGAGTTTCTATTTGACTCGCACGAGAATCTTATTCGCATCGACATGAGCGAATATATGGAAAAATTCAATGTATCTCGTCTTGTTGGAGCACCTCCCGGGTATGTTGGCTATGAAGAAGGTGGACAACTTACTGAAAAGGTTCGCCGTCGCCCCTATTCAGTAGTTCTGTTAGACGAGATAGAAAAAGCTCACCCTGATGTTTTCAATATTCTGTTACAGATATTAGACGAAGGTCATGTTACAGATAGCCTTGGAAGAAAGATTGACTTCAAGAACACTATCCTTATAATGACTTCAAATATCGGTACCCGACAGCTCAAAGACTTCGGAAGAGGAATAGGATTTAGCACAGGAAGTGATTTGAATGACAGAGAATATTCACGAAGTGTAATTCAAAAAGCATTAAACAAAGCTTTTGCTCCTGAGTTCTTAAACAGAGTTGATGACATTGTTATGTTTGATCAACTGAGTAAAGAGTCGATATACAAAATTATCGATCTCGAACTTAAAGGATTATATATGCGAATTAAAGACCTTGGTTATAACCTCACGCTTACAGAATCCGCGAAAGAGTTTATTGCCGACAAAGGCTACGATGTCCAATTTGGTGCACGCCCGCTCAAGAGAGCACTTCAGAAATATATCGAAGACGAACTGGCAGAGATGATTCTCAGGACAGGAGTCAAAGAAGGAGATTCAGTATTAATCGACTTTGACAGTGAACAGCAAAAAATTATAATGAACGTTGTTAAAGCTGAAACTGCCGCACCTTCCGACACAATAAACTAGCACTCTGCAACAAAAGTGTTTGAGACAGAATTAAACAATCTTTAAAACCCATTTGAAACGGAGCAACTAAAAGGGTTGTTCCGTTTTTTTATAACAATAACTTTTAAATTAAAAAACAATGTTTACTTTAGGAATAGTTGGATGTGGCTACCTTGCGCATATCATAACTAATGAATTACTAAACGGAGCCTTGCCCGATTACAAACTGGTAGGAGCCATGTCACGTACTCCTGAAAAGGCTGAATTTATAGCTAACAAAATAAATGGAGCCAACCTTGATTACAGTTGTCAGGCATTTTCCAATATAGACGACCTATTGGCAATCAAACCTGATTTTATTATAGAAACAGCATCACTCACAGGATTCAAAGAGTTTGCCGTAAAAGCACTCAAAAATGGATCATCAATTGTAACATTATCAATCGGTGCCTTTGCCGACAAAGAATTTTATGAAGAAGTAGCCAAGACTGCAAAAGAAAACAACACACGTGTCTATATTGCATCCGGCGCCATTGGAGGCTTTGATGTATTGAGAACTGCCACCTTAATGGGGAATTCAAAAGTAACATTCTCAACAGAGAAGAACCCTCGCCCACTAAGATATACACCACTCCACTCTGACGATTTGGCAGTAACCAAAAAAGAAGTATTCAGAGGTACAGCAACAGAAGCTATCGCACTGCTGCCAACTCAGGTAAATGTGTCAGTAGCTGCATCAATAGCCTCTGTGGGTCCCGACAACGTTGGGGTAGATATAACATCAACTCCCGGATTCGTTGGCGACAGACATGTTATCAAGATTAAAAATGACCAGGTAGATGCCGTAATCGATGTTTATAGCAGCACCCCCGAAATAGCAGGATGGAGCGTAATAGAAACACTACAAAACATCACCTCGCCAATTGTATTCTAATAATATATTGAAGTAATTATCTATTCAGATAATTTTTAACATTATCAAGAACCTTTTCACTCAACCGGTCGAATGCCTGGCGCGTTCTGCCGGTTGATACGTTAAGGCAACGCACATTTCGGTGTTTCATATATTTTTCATTTCCCAATGCGCCCAGCGTGTCACAATAGCAACGATTGTTGCGATTAATCCATGCATCAAAAGCATCTTCATCCCACGCAGGTGACAATCCTGTATTAAATAATATCTTGTGATTACCCAGACTTTCAAACTGCTCTTCATACAACAAAACAGTGTTTTTATTCAAGCAGCAAAATACAACGTCGCTCTTTTCCAACACATCATTCAACGGCAAGAACTTATACCCCTTCATTTTGGCATCCTCTTTTTCACTTCTAGCAAAATAATATATTTCATCTGCACCGAAAAACTTCATAGCATCTGCTATCATGCCACCCGACTTACCAAGTCCGACAACTCCACACTTGAGACCTGTGATTTCTTCCACAATTCCATTCCATGGTTTCTCCGGCATACCCTCGTTGTCTGTTCCGAAACCATGAAGGCAACTCACCAATTCTCTGATTACATACTCCACAACTCCCTCATCACCATAATCACGAATACCCGTAACGGTAATTCCTTTACTGTTAGCATATAAGATATCCACATTGGCACTCTCAGGAGAATAAAGAGAATTGCACATACCTATATATTTAATATTGGGGCATTTCTCCATCACTTCCTTACCGAGATTTGAAGTGTAACTTAGCAAGACAGCATCTGCATCTCCGATTCGTAGTGCCATTTCGTCATTGTCCTTTGGTATGTCATCATACATTACCACTTCAGTGGCATATTCAAACAACTCTTTTTCTGCCGATGGTATTAAGCTCACCGGTTCTATTGCAACTAATTTCTTAAACATAATGATTCTTTTTCCGACAAAGTTAACAGAGTTTGTTCGGTAATCAAAAAATATTTATTTACTAAGCTATTCTGGTATTGTATTTAGGCAAGGTGTAAATTAGAAATACAATCAATGCAAAGATCTGTATTATTGAAGACAAATAGAACGTTTGGGCATATCCTACCAATTCAAACAAAACGCCAAAAATCAACATTCCGATTCCAACTCCTGTGTCAAAGAATGTAAGATAAGTGGAATTCACAGCCCCTCTTTTGGCAGGTTCAATCTTATTGTTTGCCATAGCCTGAAAGGTAGGTGAAATTATACCAAAACCCACACCCAATATCAAGGCCGTAAAATGAAAACCAATAGAATTCGCAAACAGTCCGAGAGACAATAGCCCAATAGCTACCATCGAAATACCTGCAGCCATTACATTGCGAGGCCCTGCTCTGTCAAATATTCTCCCGCTAATGACTCTTGAGAACAAAATACCTGCCGAAAGAATGACAAAAAACATACTACTGTTTAATACTCCAATTTCACGTCCATATAACGCAGCAAATGAAATAATACCTCCATAAGGAATTTGTGTCAGCATAACATTAATAGCGATAGGAAATGTTTGCTTATTAAAAAGTGAAGCAAATGAGAAAGGTTTTTTCCTTTGCTGTGTTTTTGGCGATTTTATAAATAATGCAAGAATCAACCCAAACGTGCAAAAAGCAACCGAAGCATAAAACAGTTTATTATATACCATCACGGGGCTCATAGACATAGCAATTGCAGGTCCAATAGCCATAGCCACAGTCATAGACAATCCAAATATACCAATGCCCTCACCTCGTCTCGACTCCGAAATCAAATCAACGGCAAGTGTATTCCCTGCAGTGCTCACTGCTCCCCACGTCACACCATGATAAAATCTCAACAACAGCAAAAACATAAATGAAGAAGCTATCGGATATCCCAAAAATGAGGTGGTAAAAAAAATAAACGACAGCAGATATACAATATACCTGTTTTGAGAATCAAGAAGAAAACCGGAAAATGGACGGCTTATTATTGCCGCAATAGCAAACGCAAACATCACCAATCCTACCTCATCCTTGCCTGATGAGAAAGTATCAATCATAAAAAGAGCCATTATGGGAGTTACAAAATAAAAAGCGACAGCCATCAAAAAATTTGATATCGTAAGAGTCAAAAAGTCTTTTGTCAATAATTTCTCCTTAGCCATTTTTAACTGTGTGTTTGAATCAGATATTAAACAATTTACATCAACATGCGTTTAAGAACACGTAAAAGTAAACAAATAGTATGACAACTCCAAAAATGAAAGTTGAAGTGTGGACAGACATTATGTGTCCATATTGCTACATAGGCAAAATCCATTATGAAAAAGCTCTGGCTCAGTTTGAACATGCTCACGAGGTTGAATTAATAATAAAGTCATTTCAGTTAAATCCGAGTCTTCCCGATAAAGGAAACGGATATCCGGTTATAGAATATCTAACTAAAACCGCAGGATATCCGGAAGAGGATATAGACCGGATGTTTGACAATTTAAAAGTTCTCGCAGACAATGCCGGAGTAAAGTTTAATTTACGAAACTCAGTTGCAGCAAACACTCTGGATGCTCATCGTCTGATTAAACTGGCTGCAGCCCAAAACATTCAATCAGAAGTCATGACTGCAATCTCAAAAGCTTATTTTGAAGATGCTCTAGACTACAGTAATATCGATATATTGGTAGAAATTGGAACAAAGTTTGGATTGGCAGAAACAACCATTCGAAAAATGCTGGATAGCAATCAGTATAAAGATGACGTTTTAAAAGATACCTCAGAAGCCCACACACTAAGTATAGACACTGTACCTACGTTTCTGTTTGAAAGAAAGAGAGCAATTATAGGCTCCGAATCGGTCGATACTTTCTTAACCACACTAAGAAAATCACACTCTGAATGGAAACAATCGGCAAGTAACAACGGTGAGATAGAAATTACAAAAGGAAAGTCATGCCCGATTGATGGTGTTTGTGAAATTTAAAATCCAATACAACATATTCGCAAAACATAATTAACAGAACGACTTGTCGTTTAAGACCAAAATCTATAACTTTGTGTCCAACATAATATATAAGGATAAAATGGATTTTTTGAGAATTGTACCCACCGATGTAGAACGTTGGCAAAAGGTTTGGGAGCTTTATGAAGTTAGTTTTCCCAAAGCTGAGAAGCGTAAGGAAAATGATCATATAAGAGCAATGGAAAATGAAATGTTCCATCCCCTGTCTGCCTGGGAAGGTGATGAATTAATCGGAATCATTTTCTACTGGGAGTGGGAAAACTTTCGATACGTAGAATATCTGGCCATAAACACCGATATACGCGGGCAGGGACATGGTTCACGTCTTCTTCGGTTTTTGAGAGAACAAAATCATACAGTAATTCTTGAAATAGACCCACTTAGCAATGAACTGTCTGTTAGAAGACTTCAATTCTATGAACGAGCAGGCTTTTTCCTTACGCCATATAGATTTGAACACCTTCCATATAGACTCGAAACCACAACTCAGGAACTCCTCATACTCAGTTATCCAAAAATGATTACACAAGAAGAGCACCAAAGCTTTCTAAAATTCATGAAGGAAGTGGTAGCTGATTTTTGTGAGATACGACAATAGAAATAAGCATTAACACATACACTAAACTTTTAGTATAGCATTAAGTAGTCTGACAGTTTGCAACATCAACTTTCTTTCTTTTTTTGACTTCGGATTCATTGGATACACAATAGCTTCCACCTGATTGTTCTCCTTTATCTTTAAGTATCCGCACAAACCCCATGCCAGAACTCTACTATCAGTTCTAAACTTAATCACCCCACTCTCTCTGTCAGAGTAAGAAATAATAAAGCCCTTGTCCACTCTCTGCAACACCTCATCATATACCCTACTGCCCCTGGGTGTATAGTCAATCACATCAGCTATCGCACCTGAAAACGCAGGAGCCTCAATATCTTCAGACTCCATGAAGTCCAAACGCTTATAGAAAAGCATAGTCAGCAATGCCGGAGGCAATACTCCTGAAATAATAAACACAAGAACAAGTTGCCAAAATTTGAATTTAAACATCCACAAAAAGTTAATCACAAAGATTGAAAACAAATAGAAAATCAGAAATATGGCACTCCAGGTCAAAAACAATTTAGTTGTAAACTTCATCGCATAAATAGATTAAATTATTGTATAGCTAATGAATATCGGGTATGACTATCTCCAGTGTTATATCTACATTTTTGAAACCCATTTCATTTAAAAAAGACTTCAATATCATCTCTGCTTGTCTATTGGCATCTTTCAGAAGTCCCTGTCTTATCGCCTCCTCCCTCATTATATCTTTTTCTTTTGCCAAAGCCTGATTATAGTCTGATATTTTTATCGGATTAAATGCATTCTCACTCTCATTATACACAGTCACACTGTTTTCATCAATCACAATATCAAAAATCCTTGCTTTAGGCATAGATACATGCACTTTATTATCCTCAAACACCTCCACTTTTATTTTACTAAAGTCAACCCCTGCCTTGATGTAAGCGTTGTACTTTAGCAAGAAATACTTTTCGGTGAGAGGCACACTTAAGCTGAAAATCTTCAAACCATCCCTATAGCCAACCACCCCTGTGTAGTTATATTTTATGGTAGCAAGTTCCTGAATTGCCACAATTTTATCCATCACTATTGACGAATTATATTGTGACTCTTTAGCTCTGAAATTCTTGCCAAACACAAGCACAAACCCCAACACCAAAGTAGTAGCCATAAAGAAAAGAGCAGGGATATTTATTTTTCGCAATGACATACGCAATATTAGTTTGATAGTGCAATGCAAATGTAATAAATATGTGTTATAAAAAGGACAAGAAATAAAATTAAATGATTATCCGCAGTTATTCCTAAAGGATTTAGCGGGAAAATAGTTATAAATTAGCTTCAAAAATGCTTGTTCAAATCACTGATATTCATTACCTTTATATGGTAACCATATATAATATTTCAAGTTATGAATATCCTAGATTTTGCTATAAATTACCCCGATGAGGAAACCTGTCGGAAAAAATTCAAACAACAAAGAGACCAAATGGGAGTTACCTGTCGTCGTTGTAATTGTAAGGAGCATTATTGGCTGGAAAACAAACAGGCCTACGAATGCAAGCGTTGCCAAGCGCGCCAGACGCTGCGTTCGGGCACGGTCATGCGGCATTCCAACCTGCCATACCGTTACTGGTTCGTGGCCATGCACCTGCTCACGGCGACCAAGGGCTCCTTTTCCGCGGCAGAGCTGCAGCGCCAGCTGGGGCACAAGCGTTATCAGCCCATATGGGAAATGGTCAATAAACTGCGTGACGTGATGGGAAAGCGTGACGACGAGTACATCCTCGAGGGAGCCATCGAGCTGGACGACGCTTTTTTTTCGACCGAGATATCCCTTGAGGAAAAAGAAAAGCCGTTGAAACGCGGCCGCGGAAGCCAAAAGAAGACCAAGGTCCTGGTGATGGCTGAAAGCAAAACGGTTGAGAACCCCAAACCGGGTAAGAAACCCAAGAAGGTCAGATACCTGAAGATGAAAGTCATCAACGACTTGAAGGCCGGTACAATTACAAAGAATGTCAAAGAGCATGTTGAAAACACGGCGGATCTGACCACCGATGATTCAACTTCTTATACTAAATTGAAAGAGCATGTCCATTCGCATGAGGCATTCGTTATTCCACACGAGGAGCTTCCAAGCGTGCTGCCCTGGGTGCATACCGCAATCAGCAATGCCAAACGACAGCTCCTGGGTGTGTATTACAAGATAAAACCCGAATATTTACAATACTATCTCAACCAGTTCTGTTATAAATTCAACAGGCGTTACTTCGGCGAAAAACAGTTTGAAAGGCTGTTGATAGCAGCTGTAACGTATGCCCCTGATTTCAAATCGAGAATTTACAATAGGAACTATTGCGGATAATCATTTAAAATTATTTAATTTGAGCTCATAACAAAATTGTCATATATTTAGTTATTTTCCAATATTTTGCATAAGTTTGCGAACATGAATGCTGCGTATGACATAAGAAACTTCAATCAACTGTTTAACGAATATCACCCTAGGTTTATTCGTTTTGCTGTAAGCTATGTTCGTGACGAGCAAGCTGCGGAAGACTTTGTGTCCGAAGCATTCGCAGCCTATTGGGAGAATCTGCAAAACCTGGCACCCGACACTAAACCACAGGCGTATATCCTTACCATTATCAGGAACAAGTGTTTAAACCACTTGCAGCATCTAAAAATCAGGAGCCGTGTCAAGGAAGAGATGGGTCAACATGCCGAATGGAAACTGAATTTAAGCATCAGCACTTTGGAAGCATGTAATCCTGATTTTATTTTTTCAGATGAGATACAACAAATTATTAATAACACGTTAAGCGCACTTCCTTTAAAAACCAGACAAATATTTATTCTAAGTCGCTATGAGTCTCTCACTCATAACGAAATAGCCAAAAGGATGAATTTATCCAACAAATCTATTGAATATCACATCTCTAAGGCTCTCGATCGATTTAGGATATCACTTAAAGAGTTTATTTACATTCTTACTTTTATACTTTTATTAAAATAAATCAATTTTCATTTAGGGTTGTTGTCTGCTCAATTGTTATATTTATACAAGGCAGATAAAATAATTTAAATGAAGAAAGAATTACTATATCAGTTTTTTGAAGGAACAAGTTCTGAGACGGAAGAACTTGCAATTAAAAAATGGATTGAGGCATCACCTGAAAATAAAAAAGTGTTTTTACAAGAACGTTTAACGTATGATGCGACCTTACTAACCTCTCCTGAGAAGTTGAGCACAAAAAAAGTCTCTTTCAGCAAATATAGATGGAAGATTAGCACAGCAGCAGCGATAGTAGTATTACTAATTATAAGCAGCCTATACTATATAGACTTTAATATAAATAAGACGATATCTTACAATACAATACTTGTACCACCCGGGCAACGAATCAATCTTATTTTATCAGACAACAGCAATGTATGGCTCAATGCTAACAGTGTTTTCAAATACCCCACTAAGTTCTCAAACAAAAAACGAGCCGTATATTTAGATGGCGAGGCTTATTTTGATGTAAAGAGCAATGATAAATCACCTTTCATTGTCGAAACAGATTACGGTAGTGTTCAAGCCACAGGAACCTCATTCAATGTTGAGGCATATTCAAAACACGGTATGTTTGAGACCAGTCTTTTTGAGGGCAAAGTTAAAGTTCAGGCAGGAGACACACACTCTGTAACACTCCTACCTAATCAAAATAGCACATTAAGTCAAGGGCAACTACTAGTTTCACAAATAACAGACAGCGACAAATACCTATGGAAAAATGGTTTGATTGCCTTCAACAACAATAAACTGGAAGAAATATTCTATTCTTTGGAAAAGTATTTTGATATAAAAATACAAATTGACAATACGAATCTTCCCGAACACACCTATACAGGCAAGTTTCGTCAGTCAGACGGTGTAGATTATGCACTACGTGTTTTGCAAAAAAGTATTCAATTCAGTTACAAACGTGATGACAATAGCGGAATAATTCATATTAAATAAAAACAATAAAACACTGTTTGCCTATGAGATAAGACATTCAAGACAACCAAGAAAGTGAAAACAAAGATCGGCGAGCGCTGCAACGCTCACCGACTCAGTAAGTTTTCGTCAACACAACCAAGAAAATTATGTATTAACTTAAACACTCACAAATGTATGAAGAAAAACGATTCATTGGGCTATAATCACACCTCAAAAGTGCCCATTAAACATTTTTTAGTGATAATGAGAACAACATTTATTCTTTTATTCACAGTTATATTCTGCACCATGGCAGAAACGGGACACTCTCAAAATGCGAGAGTAACACTCAATAAGCGCAACGTCACCCTCAAAGAAGCACTAAACGAAATCGAGAGCCAAACCGATTATCTTTTTATTTACAGCAACAAAGTTGATGTAAATGAAAAGATATCAGTAAGAGCAAATCAGCAAGCTGTTTCCAATGTTCTGAGTGCTCTCCTAAAGAACAAAGATGTTGATTACTCCATGGAGGGAAATCATATTATTTTGTCTAAAAATCAGGAAGATATCAAAGAAAGCATTGAAGCTATCCTTGCTCAACAGCAACAGAAAAAGACCGTTACAGGGATTGTACTTGATAGCTCAGGAGAGCCTATTATTGGAGCAAATGTTATAGAACGAGGCACAACAAACGGCACAGTTACTGACTATAATGGCAACTTTTCCATAAGAGTAGAAGACAATGCAGTACTTCAAATAACTTATATTGGATTCTTGCCACAGGAGATTAGCACTGCCGGCCGAAGCTCAATAAACATAAGTCTGATAGAAGATACCAAAGCTTTGGAAGAGCTGGTGGTAGTGGGATATGGGACACAAAAGAAAGTAAACCTGACAGGCGCTGTAGAGCAGGTAACAAGTGATGTCTTTGAAAAAAGACCAATCACTAATGCTACACAAGGTTTAGTTGGCGTTATTCCCAACTTAAACATTCAAATGAGCGACGGAAAGCCGACTCAATCTCCCTCTTACAATATTAGAGGTACAACTTCGATTGGTCAGGGTGGTAGTGCTCTTGTACTCATTGACGGTGTAGAAGGTGATCCAAGAATGCTAAATCCAAATGACATTGAGAGCGTTTCAGTTCTTAAAGACGCCGCTTCTTCAGCAATTTATGGAGCCAGGGCTGTTTTTGGTGTGGTATTAATCACTACTAAAAATGCATCAAAAGGCAAGACATCAATAAATTATACAACAAACCTCTCGTCAAAGAGCCCTACCGCTGTACCTGACAACATTGTCGATTCATATATATGGGCAAAAGGATTTAGTGACCAATGGTCTAGTTGGAGAGACACCGGCGAAACCCCAACAGCTGTCAATAAAACAATGGGATTTTCACCTGCATATTTAGCTGAAATTAAGAGACGCTGGGAAGACCCTTCACTTCCAAGAATAGAAGTAGATCCTGTAACAGGAGAATATCAGTATTTTTATAGTACAGATTGGTATAAAGAGTTATACAAAAAAAGTTTGTTTGCTCAGGATCACAATCTCACGGTATCCGGTGGCAACGAACTGTCATCATTCTATGTAAGTGGCAGATATAACTCAGAAGATGGATTATTTAAATATAATAGTGACGACTACTCTATGTATAATATCAGAGCTAAGGGAGATATCCAGGTATTTGATTGGCTGAAGATAGATAACAATATGGAGTTTTCATCAATGAACTACCATCAACCTGTGAATGTTGGAGAGGGAAGCAATATTTGGCGTAATATTGCTGACGAGGGTAACCCACTGGCACCATTAACAAATCCCGATGGAACTCTGTCATTCCCATCTGCATATACAGTGGGCGATATGTATCTTGGCAAAAGTGGTGCAGATTTAACTCAAAGCACATTCAAGAACAAGTTTGCAGTAATGAGCGAGCTATTGGATAAGTCGCTGATAATACGAGCAGACTTTACAATACAAAGAAATGAATATTCACATCAAAGGAAAAGAGTACCGGTTCCTTATAGCAGATATAAAGGAGTTACAGGCTACGCAGGTATCAACACCAACGACTTCCAGGAAAGAAGAAGTTCAACTCAATATATGCCGTTTAACATTTACGCAAACTATATCAAGACGTTCAATGATGCTCATAGTTTTAATTTCTTAGTTGGATATAACTATGAAGAATCTGTTTACAAGAATGTCACTACAACGCGCAATGGAGTTGTTTATGAAGATGCAAGCGATTTAAATTTGGCTTTAGGCGACAATATTAGTGTTGCCGGAGGTTATAACAAATGGAGAGTTGCGGGCAGTTTCTTTAGAATAAACTACAACTTTAAAGAAAGGTATCTTCTCGAAGTGAACGGCAGATACGATGGATCTTCTAAATTCCCCACTGATCAGCAATGGGCATTTTTCCCCTCTGTATCCATGGGTTGGAGAATAACTGAAGAGCCATTCTGGACTGTCAGCCACAACGCTATTTCAAATTTAAAACTGAGAGGCTCATATGGTTCATTAGGAAATGGTTCCATAAGTCCGTATACTTTTACAGAGAACTTTACCATTAGTCAATCTGACCGTATATTAAGCGGTATAAGACCCCAAAGGACATCACAGCCAAACGTTATACCCGCCGGACTCACCTGGGAAACCACAACTCTGGGAAACATAGGCTTAGACCTATCAGCAGTAAATAATAAACTAACCTTCACCGGAGATATTTACAAACGCTGGACAAAAGACATGTATACCGTTGGGCCAAGTGTGCCGGCAGTATTTGGGACAAGCGTACCAAAAGGCAACTATGCTTCGCTGGAAACTGTTGGATGGGAAGTATCTCTTGGCTGGAATGACAGCTTTATCTTATCCTCGAAGCCATTCGGCTACAATGTGAGATTCACTTTGTCTGATTATACCTCAAAGATAACAGACTATTATAATCCCGAGAAAGACCTTAGTGATTATTACGTTGGG
>CAYFUQ010000023.1:0-28426 GCA_964346415.1 uncultured Proteiniphilum sp. | reverse complement strand
TAAAAACAGATGCAAGAAAAATCGGGTTGGTTGCTCATGAATAATACGGGTTAATATGCCCGAATTGAGTTATGCCTACGGATACTTTATTGTACTGGGTGTAATGTTGGTTATTGCTATTGTGATGCTTCTCTATTTTAGGAAGAAAAAGTGGTTTTGATTGTAAAGTACAACATAAGTTTAGTTGTTTATTTCATTCATAAAGCCTTTCCGATAAGTTTCGCCAATTGGAATTTGTCTTTTGTTAATTATCACCCTATTTTTATCGATTGCAGTTATTTTGTTTCGATTAATAATGTAGGATCTGTGTATTCTGATAAAATTAGCAGACGGTAGTTCTTCTTCCATAGTTTTTAGGCTCATCAAGGTAAGAATGGGTTTTGCGTCTATAGAAGTGTGAATTTTAATATAATCTTTTAATCCCTCGATATAATAAATATCATTATATTTTATGTGAATCAATTTGTAGTCCGAACGTACGAATAAGCCACTAGCCTTGCTATCTTTCTTTTCATTTGCCGCTTTTCTCATTTCGTGCCACTTAAGCGCTTTTTTTGAAGCATCCAAAAAATCAGAATATGAAAAAGGTTTAAGCAAATAATCTATAGCATTTACTTTGTACCCATCTAGTGCGTATTCACTGAAAGCTGTTGTGAAAATTATTCTTGTATTGGTTTCAACAAAACGAGCAAACTCCATTCCATTTACTTCAGGCATCTGTATATCAAGAAAAATTAGGTCTATGTCTTCGTCACTCATCTCTCTCATTGCTTGTACAGCATTTGAAAACTTACCTGTGAGGTTCAGAAAAGGAGTTTTTTGAACATATGAACTAAGTAATTCCAACGCTAAAGGCTCGTCATCCACAATCCAGCAATTCAATGTCATCTCTTTACCCTTTCGTTTCAATTATTAATGTTGTTGAATACACTTTATCCGTAATTTCCGTTTCCCATTTATATCTATTAGGATATATAAGTTCAAGTCGTTTTTTTACTAATTCCAAACCAATGCCACTGCCACTTTTATCAGATGTTGATTTAGGATAATAACTGTTTTTAGAAATAAATTCAATCTTTCCATCTGAATGTTCTTGGAAGTAAAAGCTGATAAATGAATTCTTATCGCTGCTTATTCCATGTTTGAATGCATTTTCAATTAGTGATATATATATTAATGGTGCAATCGGGGTATTGCTGTTGTTATTAACAGAAAACTTAGTCTCAAGTGTAACATTATCAGAAAGCCTTATACGCATCAAATCAAGGTAGTTTTTGATAAAGTTCATCTCCTGATGTAAAGGTACATAAGTTTTCTCATTGTCATATAAAATATATCTAAGTAATTTGCTTAAATCCAAAACAGATTGCTGTGCCTTCTCTGGATTGAAAGCAATAAGAGCATAAATGTTATTGAGTGTATTTAGTAAAAAATGTGGGCTGATTTGATTTTTAAGGTTTTGGAGTTCAGCATCCGATTTTGCTTTCTCCAGTTCTTTCCTTTCGTTTTCAACAATAAACCATTGATATGTCATTTTAAGGGCAACACTTAATCCCACCATGGTAATCAAAGTTGTGGCATTTTTAATAAAAAAGAACCATGGAGATACTCTCATTCTACGACGTCTCATCTGAGGCTGTCCCAATGTACGGATAATTTCATTTCCATAATGCGTCAACCCCAGCATGCCAATAATAAGCAATACATTGAAAGAAATAAATTGAAAGTATTTGCCCTTGAAAAGAAATTTATCTATTAGTACGAAGTAGTTAATATAGAATATCAGCACCCAACCCAGCATTTCCGGACTTGATCGTAAAAACATATCCCATCTGAAAATGGTTTCTCTGTCCATGAAAAAATATGGAGCTAACAATATCATGCTCCACAACAGAATATGAACTATTACAACTGTGTATTTATTTTGAAAACTATTATTTATTGAGCTGTTCATATATCATATATTAAGTTATAAGCCCGACACATTTAGAAGTGTCAGGCTACAGGTTTTTCAATTTCTACATCATTGGGCCTCTGCCTGGGCCACCACCCGGACCTCTTCCCGGGCCTCTTCCTTGCATCATGTCCGACTGCGTAGCACCACCTTTAAAGATATTGAAACGATAAACAAAATGGAACATAAAATACGAAGTAAGAGTGTTAGTTGTAGTATCTCTAATATAATTTGATGTTACTGATCTGCTTATGTTGCTACGCTGTTGAAGTATGTCGTATATTTTGAACCTTATAGTGCCGTTTTTTTGTTTAAATACTTGCTTTGAAAGTGAAGCATTCCACAACCACTCATCCTGAGTAAATCCATCAGCATATCCTGAGTTAGTGCTATAGTTAACGTCGCTCTCAATAGATAAATCGAAAGGTAAATATATTGTGGTATTGGCGCTTCCACCATAATTAAAATATTCTTGATCCCGTTGTCCTTCTAATGTGTTTTTAACATTATTATAATTGAGGTTTCCTCTTACGGAAAAATCAAAAATGTCAGAACGATAGTTTAATCCTAAGGTTTCTCCGAGATTTACTCTCTTGCTTAAGTTCTTCTCAATGTGCTTCATATCATCGGTATCAATAGTGTTTGAAAAGCCGTTAGACTGGTTGTAGCTTGCAAACGTCATAGAGAATATTGAGAATTTAATATTCTTAAGTGGAATATTTAGCATCATTCTACCATTAGCATTCCAGTTGCCGGATACGTTCTCGAATGTAGTATGCTTTGCACCTGTCGAAAGATTTGTAGTTGTTGCCGAAACAATATCATTTGTTAGATAGTTGATTCCGCCAAATAGTCCCATATGACTATTTTTCTCCGGATTAAAGTTTTGGTAGCGAACATTTAATCTGTGCTGGAACGATGGCTTAAGATCTGGATTACCAACAGTGATATTAAGTGGATTAGATACGTCTTCTACAGGTGAAAGTTGAGTTACAGATGGTTGCGAAGTGCTTCCATTGTATCTCAGTCTAATATTGTGCTGACGAGTCCATCTATAGTTAAATTGAGCTGTTGGTGCATAATTTACCACACTTCTCTTAAAATCGTTTTCAAGGCTCTCGCCTATATATGTTTTACTTGCTGATGAAGATGGTTGAACTGTAAAGCCAAACATATAGTCGTAGTCTTTTCTTACAGACTGGAAGTTTAGCTCCATTTCTTGATTTGTAAAATTATTCTCCAATCTTTTGCTATATTGTTCATCCAGCACCGTGTAGTTACCATTTTCGTCTTTTGTACGAGTGTCCTTGTCAGATTCTGAATTATTTTGACGGTACGAGTAGGCTACTTGTATTGCATTATTATTGCCTATAGGCTCAACGTAAGATACGTATGCTCTCCAGTTTTTTGAGTCATTTATATTATTTAGCCTCTGATCGATAATATCATCATCTTTTGTACCGTAATAGGAAGTATTTGAGAGATTTGATCCATCGCTTTCTGAGTTTGATATACCACCACTTAATTGTGCACTTAGAATACGTCCCTTTTTGCCCAAAGTCCTGCTTACGTCGAGTCTGGCTGAAATATTTTTCCCCGTTCCATCCAGATTGTATTTCGAATCTCCGCTGTTAATAGTATCTGAAGATGATTCGAGTGTTGTTACAAAATCGCCAACTTGGTTTTGCTTATTCTTATACAGAGATGCATTTGGACTGAAAATAATCTTAGTAAGAGTGTCTGGCGTCCATTCTAGTCTCAGGTCCATATTAAAGTTTTGGCTCCAATTGTTAGAACCATTGTTTTCGTTTTCAAGCCTGTTGCCGCTACTTAATAAGTTTTGAGTGTGTGTTTTTGAAACTGTATTGTTGTCGGTATTTCCGAAACGCAGGTTACCACCAAGTTTTAGGTCTTTATTAAATTGTTGACTAAAGTTGAATCCTAAGTTGCCTGATTTAGTTATACCATTATTAGGGCCTCTCCACATACCTCTGCCACCTCCTCCAAAAGTGGCTGTGCCAAGATCAGAGAAACCAGCATTGTTGGTGTTATTATATCCTCCCAGCAATGTGTATTGGTTTTTATCTTTCATATAGTTTACCATAACATTACCTTCGTATCTGTCTTTTGACCCATATCCTGCAAAGGCATTTCCAAATAATCCTTCTTTCATTCCCGGTCTCACAGTAAGATTAATAACGGTTTCTTCATCACCATCATCAAATCCTGTCATCATAGACATGTCGCTTCGCCTGTCATGAACCTGTATTTTCTCTACCATCTTTGCAGGAAGGTTTTTGGAGGCAACTTTTGGGTCAGAACTGAAAAATTCTTCACCATCAACCATAATTTTTTTTACCTCGCGACCGTTGACAGTAATCTTCCCTTCATCGTCAATTTCCACACCCGGCATTTTCTTAAATAAATCTTCCAAGATAGCACTCTCGGTTACTTTGTAAGAATCCGCATTGTATTCAACTGTGTCTCCTTTTACAACAATCTCGGCAGCCTTGGCAGTTATTACAGCTTCACTGAGTAGAATATTATCCATTCCTAGTTCAATCGTCCCAAGTTTTATGCGCGGTTTGTCTTTATTTAATACAACATTTTGATAAACATCATTATTGCCAACATATGTGACATGGATTATATAACTTCCATAAGGCAAAGTGATTGAAAATCTGCCCTCGTTATCTGTAGCAACTCCATTATAAAACGTACTATCCTTCTGATGAAGTACTCTGATGTTTGCCTCAGGAATTGCTTCCTTAAGTTCTTTGTCAATTATATTGCCGGTAATTCTACCGTTATTCTGGGCAGTAGCGTTTAGCCCGATTAATAAAAAACCAATAATTATCGTAAACAGTCTCATGTTTTTTGTAAAATGTGATTTGAACATTCGTGTGGCCAAAGTGTATAGATAGCTTTAGCTACATAACAAAAGTAGTATTACCTTATTGTTTTAACAAATCAAATAGATGAATGCCCAAAAAGTATCGATGAAGCAGTCCTATATTATGATAAATATGGTTGTTGATTTCAGGCTAAATCTGAAAATATGCAGTTTTTTTAATTGAAAGAAAGCTGCTAAAACGGATAAATTAGTGGAAGTGCAAATGTCATGACCAACATATATATAAGTTGTAGTGGTAACCCTACCTTAATATAGTCCATAAATGAATATCCCCCGGGTGACATTACAATAGAATTTGGTGGTGATGAATAAGGACTTGCAAGGCACATTACCGATGCAGTTGCAACGGCAAACAAGAAAGGGTAGGGGCTGACACCCATTTCCTGGGCAGTCTGAATAGCAATTGGTGCAAATAAAATCACACTGGTGGCGTTGCTCACGAAGGTGGTAAGCAATAAAGCACCAAAATAAAAAGCAGCCAACAATGCATGTGGACCATATACACCAACAGTATCCACAACTACGTTTGAAGCTATTCTAAAAGTACCCGTTTTGTCCATAGCTGTGGCCATTGGAATCATTGCTGCAAAAAATATGATTGTTTGCCATCTGATAGTATTATACGCAGTCTCAATATTTCTAAAACATCCGGTCAGAATCATCAAAACAGCTGCTGACATAATTGCAACAACGGGCGCAAGCAATTTAAAAAGAATAGACAGAACCATGACAACTAAAATAATTGCTGCAGTCGTTGCTTTATGCTCAATGGTTATTTTACTAGCTTCCTCAGAGGGTTTACCAATAACAACCAAATCCGATTCTTCGTTGTCCAAAACATCTATGTTGCTCCACGTTCCCTGTATAAGAATTGAGTCACCGGCCTGAATTTTTTCAAATTGCACTTTGTTAAGGATGTAATCGTTTTTACGTTTGATGCCCAATATGTTAACGCCGTATTTATTTCTGAAGCCTGACTCTTTAACAGGTTTGTTGATAAGCTTAGAACTTGATAATACAACAGCTTCTGCAATTCCAATATCGTCAAATTTCATTTCTTTGGCAGCTGTGGTTTTATTTATTTCAGCTTCAGACCTGTCCATTAAAGTAAGCTCATTTTCAATGGCAAAGCGTTCAATATTTTCAAATGAACCAGTTACATAAATAATGTCATCCCCATTTAAAATAGTATTTGCATCAGCAATTGTGTGCTGTACTGACTTTAGAAATATTCCTGCACCCTGGCTTATTCGTCTTATCTCAATAATAGAGATATTGTATGTTTGAGTAATGTTTAAATAACGTAATTGTTGTCCTATAATGGGCGAGATGGGATTCATTTTAATTCTGAACAGGTTATTCGCAAGTTGATATTCACGGATTAGTTGTTCGGGTGATTTGGCCTCACCTAATCCCGATAGTTGCTTTTTTTCATTCTTTTTCAGAATCTTAGAGGAGTTCCATAGGAAAAACATTCCTACAATAAGTAAAATAAGACCAATGGGGAAAACAGTAAAGAATTCCAGTTCAGGATAATCGTTTTCCATTAATACATTGTTGACAATCAAAACGGGAGGAGTCCCAATTAGTGTCATCATACCTCCCATACTAGCTGCAAAAGCCATTGGCATTAAGAATCTTTTGGCGCTGAGGTTTGCCTCTCTGGTCATCCCAAACACGATTGGCAGTAGTAACGTAGCAGTTCCGGCGTTAGACATAAATGATCCCAGCAATGCTGCCACAATCATAGTAAGAGTAAACAATTTTAATTCATTGTCGCCGGCAGTTTGAAGAAGTTTAGTACTCAATGTCTTTGCGAGTCCTGTTTGGCTTATTGCCCCACTTATTATAAACAGTCCTGCCAACATCAATACTATTGGGTTGGAAAATCCTGCAAGTGACTCTTCCGGCGTTAAAATACCCGAAACCGTAAGACTTAGCAATGCGAGCAGTGCTACGATATCTGACCTTATCTTTCCCCAAAGGAAAAGAGCTGCTGTTATAAAAAATATTATAAGCGTTATCGTCATAAGTCAGACATTTTAAAATGTGTAATTCAAGCTTTGTGTATGATATTGGCGATATAAAATATTAAATTTTATTATTGCTGAATATAACTAGTTTCAATTACAGTTTACTCCGCTTTGTGCTCTAAGTAATTTATCAATGCTTCACTCCGTCCCTTTTCATATTTTAGATTTTCTATTTCCAGCAATAGGGTTGATAGCTCAAAAGATTGAGCAACAGCTTTCTTTGCGTTTCCATATAAATCTATTGTTCTAGTGCCCGAACCTATAAAAGTAAGTGTAAGTGGCTCATCTTTATATGTGAAAATAAACATGGCAACTCCATTATCATCGTTTCCCTGAAAACGAACAATCTCGTACGAACCGTCAAGGGTCTTAAACTGGTAGTTTAAACCATCACTTGTAACGGGTAGTGATTCGGCATATGCATCATCCTTTGTTGATACTTTAATTTTATTATGCTTAATGGCAGTGCCAAGCAACACACTCTCGATATACATATTGCCTTTTTCTCCAACTGCTGCCCGGAGTCCATTGTTCATAAGAGCACTTTTTAATGGGAATACCTTAGGAATGTAATTACCAAACTCTTGATATTGTGGGTCACGTTCGTAAGTAAACTGTTTCTTAAGCTCATTTAGAATAGAATAGTTAACATTTAGCATCGAATCGCAGTAATATATGTTTCGTTTGTTCTCAGCCATTCTCACATCCTGCATTAGGTCAAATCCTTTACGTATTACTTCGAATGATTCCGGAAACTTTAATTTTATACTGTCTATCTTTAATTTGGCTAATGCATAATTACCACTAGCTAATGCATGTTCAGCCTCACTTAGATAAGCTTCTGCCTTACTGTTTTTGCCAGAACATGAAACAGTAAATAAAATAGCAAATAACATAATTGGATATAAAAAAATATGTCCAACTTTATAAATGATATTTAATGAATTAGTATTGTTCATAGTCACAATTAATAGACAAATTTACGAAATATATCTATGCAATAATGGTTTTCATGCTCAATTATTGTAATTTTGCAATTCATAACAAAACAACAGTCGACAATTGGCTGACATACCGAATATTACTACATTTTTTAGCTATGTACGTTACTCAAGAAGATATCAGAGAGTTTTTAGACAACAAAATTTACAAACTTATTTCTGAAGTTGCAGACAGCATGAATTTGGAATGCTATGTGATTGGGGGGACTGTAAGGGATTTCTTTCTTTACCGTCCATCTAAGGACATAGACATTGTTGCTATCGGACAGGGTATCGATTTGGCAAAAGGGGTAGCAAAAAAATTAGGTAAGAACACACGAATTTCAATATTTAAAAATTTTGGAACAGCTCAGATAAAATTTAAAGACTATGAAATCGAGTTTGTAGGTGCCCGTAAAGAGTCTTACGAGCGAAACTCTCGCAAACCCATTGTGGAGGATGGTACGCTCGATGATGACCAAAAGAGACGTGACTTCACTATAAATGCAATGGCTTTTTGTCTTAATGAAAATAGATTTGGAGAGCTGCTTGACCCATTCAATGGAATGGGTGATCTGGAGAAATTGATTATTCGTACACCGCTTGATCCTGATATAACCTTTAGCGATGACCCTCTTAGAATGATGCGCGGAGTTAGATTTGCCACTCAGCTTGGTTTCGATATTTATCCAGACACCTTTGATGCTATAAAAAGAAATCGAGAACGCATAAAAATTGTATCCAAAGAAAGAATAGTGGATGAGCTGAACAAAATTGTGATGTCGCCACGACCATCTATCGGATTTGAACTGTTAGAAAAAACCGGTTTACTCGAAATAATTCTTCCTGAACTGGTTGCACTAAAAGGAGCAGAGACGCGTGATGGAGTAGGTCATAAAGATAATTATTTTCATACTTTGGCAGTATTGGATAATATTGCCAGTGTGTCCGACAATCTTTGGCTACGCTGGTCAGCTATTTTGCACGATATAGCCAAACCTCTTACAAAGCGCTGGGATAATCGTTTAGGGTGGACTTTTCACAATCATAACTTTGTTGGAGAGAAAATGGTCCCCAGAATATTTAAGAGATTGAAGTTGCCGTTGAACGACAAAATGAAATATACTCAGAAAATGGTGTCGATGCACATGCGCCCTATGCAATTGGTTGAAGATGAGGTGACAGACTCAGCTGTCAGGCGCCTGCTATTTGACGCAGGTGATGATATTGATGACCTCATGACATTATGCGAGGCAGATATTACCTCTAAAAATCCCGACCGAGTACGTCGTCATTTGCGGAACTTTAAAATTGTACGTCGCAAATTAGCAGAAATAGAAGAAAAGGACCGTGTTAGAAACTTTCAGCCCCCCATTGACGGTAATGAAATTATGGAAGTTTTCGGACTTACTCAAGGGAAGGAGATAGGTGACTTAAAATCATGTATCAAGGATGCAATTATTGACGGCATAATACCCAATGAGCGAGAGGCTGCTTACCTATATATGCTTGATAAAGCAAAAGAGCTGGGGCTCGAAGTGGTAAAGTGATATGACAGAAGTTGCTATGCATCAGTCATTCTTATTGTTTTTTATACTACTAAATTTTTGAAATTCACAAAGTTTTTGTTACTTTGCAAGCTAATTTTTGGAAAATTATTCCAAAGATAAGAACTTCGCCTTACTGGTAGCAATATATGTCGAAAAAGAAAAGAGTATCCACATCAAGATTTATTAATGCACAAATCACGTCAACCATCAGCATCACATTGGTACTGGTGTTGTTGGGTGTTACAATTTTGATTCTGTTTTTGGGTAATGGTATTTCGAGTTATGTTAAAGAAAACATGAGCTTTAGCGTGATGCTCGAAAATGATATAAGTGATACTCAGATACAACAGCTTAGACGTAACTTAGACGGTCAGCCATTCGTGAAGTCATCACGTTTCGTGAGCAAGGATGAAGCCAAAGAACAGTTGATAAAAGATCTCGGCGAAGATCCGGAAGAGTTGTTGGGATTTAATCCTGCTCAAGATGCAATAGAAATTTTTCTTCATTCCGAATATGCTAATAACGATAGCATTGCAAAGGTTATCACTGCAATTAAGCAAAACAGCAACGTTGGTGACTTGCTTTATCATCAGGAGGCACTGGACCTGGTAAATGACAATGTCTCTAAAATTACAACTATTTTATTGATACTTACAGCCATCTTGCTTTTTATTTCGTTTGCGCTTATTCGCAACACAATCAGGTTAAGTATTTATTCCAATCGCTTTTTGATAAATACAATGAAGCTTGTTGGTGCAAGCTGGAATTTTATCAGAAAACCTTTTGTCCGCCGTAATATCTACACAGGAATATTGGCCGGAATATTAGCAAATGGTATTATTTATCTGATTATTCTCTATTTTAGTCGCGAATATGCCGAACTTAGCAACATGCTCTCCATAGTAGAGCTGGCAGTTATCTTTGGAGTTGTAGTCTTTTTTGGAGTTTTTATATCGGTTATTGCCACCTTTTTTGCCGTAAACCGCTATCTCAAAATGGATACTGATAATCTTTACTACGTATAAAAATCAAACAAATATATGTCATTTAAAAAACTTGCATTTCACAAAACCAATCTTATAATTTGTGCTGTAGCAGCTGTTATCATTATCATAGGTTTTGTTTTGATGAGCGGACCTGCAACAACATTCGAGGGCTTCGAACCCGATATTTTTAGTGTTCGCAGAATAAAGGTGGCACCGGTTGTGTCACTCGTCGGATTCATTTTGATGATTGTGGGAATACTATATCCATCAAAAGAAGGAAAAAACAATAAGACAGTAAAATAAAACAACGACAAATTATAGAATGAGCAATTTTGAGGCAATTATTGTTGCCATTGTAGAAGGATTGACGGAATTCCTACCTGTCTCGTCAACAGGTCACATGATTATCACACAGGCTTTAATGGGTATCGAGAGCACGCCATTTGTTAAAGCTTTCACAGTAATTATTCAGTTTGGAGCAATACTTTCAGTCGTTTTCCTTTATTGGAAAAGGTTCTTTAAACTCAAGCCGGTTAAGGTTTTTGACAAAGAGTCCGTCAGAGGTGTCGGATTTGGTAAAAAGATGTGGATTTATATGACCCGATTAATTAATAAGTATGACTTTTATTGGAAGCTTTTTATTGCTTTGTTGCCTGCAGCCTTTTTTGGTCTGCTGCTTGGTGACTTTATTGATGATTTGCTAGAAAATGTAATGGTTGTAAGTGTGATGCTTGTGATTGGTGGGGTATTTATGTTGTTTGTTGACAAGTGGTTCAACAAACCCTCCGGTAACCAGAAAATGTCGTGGCAACGTGCACTAAAGATAGGTTTCTTTCAAACTATTGCTATGATTCCCGGTGTGTCCCGTTCTTTTGCCACTATTGTTGGAGGTATGAGCACAAAGCTTACCCGAAAGAACGCTGCGGAGTTTTCCTTCTTCATGGCTGTGCCTACCATGGCTGCAGCAGCAGGATATAAAATGTATAAACTGCTTAAAGTGCCGGAAGATGCAATAATGCTTAAGGAGAACATATCGGTATTAATCATTGGAAATGTCGTAGCATTTATAGTCGCTATTGGTGCAATTAAGTTTTTTATTGACTTCCTCACACGCCATGGCTTTAAGGCTTTTGGCTGGTATAGGATAATTGTAGGATTGATTCTTATAGTGTTGCTAACAACAGGAACCGTTTCAAACATTATTTAATGGATTTCATAGAGGGAGAGATTCTTTTTATTGATAAGCCACTGCATTGGACTTCATTTCGTTTGGTAAAGGTGGTAAGAGGTAAATTGCGTCATAAGCTTAAGATTAAAAAGCTCAAAGTGGGACATGCGGGGACACTCGATCCGCTGGCTACCGGAGTAATGGTGGTTTGTACCGGCAAGAAGACGAAGCAGATTGAGCTACTTATGGCTGAATCGAAAGAATATGTTGCAGAAATAAAACTTGGAGCAACAACCTCATCATTCGATTTGGAAACAGAGGTTGACAATACTTTTCCTTTCGAACACATAACTAAAGATATGGTGCAAGAATGTCTGGCTAATTTCGTTGGAGAAATAGAACAAGTTCCCCCCTTGTTTTCAGCCGTTAAAGTTGAAGGCAAAAGAGCTTATGAGTTTGCTAGAAAAGATGAACAGATTGAACTAAAACCCAAGAGATTGGTTATACATGATATTGAATTATTAGATTATAACTTACCAACCATAACCATACGTGTCTCATGTGGAAAGGGCACATATATCCGAGCTCTTGCGCGAGATATAGGTGCTTATCTACAATCAGGAGCACATCTCACGGCACTTACCCGCACAAAGTCGGGGGAAGTGACCTTAACCGATTGCTTAAAAGTCGAAGAGTTGGATAGCTTTTTCGACAAGCACATTCAAACAGATTAAAAAACAGTATAAGTATAAATATGAAACTTTCACAATTTAAATTTACATTGCCGGATGAGTCAATTGCTCAGTTTCCGAGCAAACATCGAGATGAGTCAAAGTTACTCGTAATACATCGCGATAGCGATAAAATTGAACATATTATTTTCAAAGATATACTTGACTTTTTTGATGAAAAAGACTTTTTCGTTTTTAACGACACCAAGGTGTTTCCTGCGAGGCTATTTGGTAGCAAAGAAAAAACGGGTGCTAAGATTGAAGTATTTCTGTTGAGAGAGCTCAATCAGGAGCAACATCTTTGGGATGTAATGGTTAACCCTGCCAGAAAGATAAGGATTGGGAATAAATTATATTTTGGAGATAATGAGGAACTTGTTGCAGAGGTGATTGATAATACAACCTCTCGTGGGCGAACAATCCGTTTCCTATACGATGGCCCTTATGATGAATTTAAAGAGATACTTTATTCTATCGGCGAAACTCCTATTCCCGAGTATCTTGAGAGAGATGTTGAGCCTGCCGATGAAGAGCGATATCAAAATATCTTTGCCGACAAAGTTGGAGCTGTAGTTGCACCTGCTGCCGGGTTGCATTTTAGCCGTGAACTAATCACTCGTATGAAAATTAAAAATATCGATTATGGCTTCCTTACACTTCATCACGGTTTAGGTGCATATCGAGAAATTGACGTTGAAGATTTGACCAAGCACAAAATTGACTCAGAAGAAATGATTGTAACGCAGGAAATCTGTGATAGCGTAAATAGTGCAAAAGACAAAGGACATAGAATCATTGCGGTTGGAACTTCCGTGATGCGTGCTTTAGAGACAGTAATAAGTACCGACGGACACATTAAGCCACGTTCAGGATGGACTAACAAGTTTATCTTCCCTCCTTATGAGTTTTCTTTGCCAGATGCATTGATTACAAACTTTCATATGCCTTACTCTCAATTATTGATGGTGGCAGCTGCTTTTGGTGGATACGAAAAGGTGATGGATGCATACAAGATGGCAATAAAAGAAGGATATAAATTTGGTGCATATGGGGACGCCATGCTTATTATCTAAATTCATAAATAATGAACAAGTATCTTCTATATTTAGCGTTAGGCTCAAATCTGGGCGATAAACAGCAAAATATTGGAAATGCTTACAAGCAAATAGAAAAGCGGATTGGAGAAATAATTTCTCAATCCGCTTTTTATATTACTATGCCTGATGGATTCCAATCTGACAATATGTTCGTAAATTCTGTTTGTGCGGTACATACAAAATTGTCTTTGACATCAGTATTGGCTACCACTCAGCGTATAGAATTAGAACTGGGCAGAGACAATAAATCACGCAATAACTTATATACTGACCGTATAATAGATATAGATATTCTAATCTATGATGATCTGATAGTTAACACCCCCACGCTCACCGTTCCACATCCCAGGTTTCATGTTCGTAAATTTGTAATGGAACCTTTCGCTGAAATTGCTCCTGATGCACGCCATCCGCTGAAGGGCAAAACAATCAAAAAACTTTGTGAAGAACTTCCGAAATCTATTTAGTTTACGACAATGTCTCATCACACTGTTAAAAACCAATGCCTAAGTCAAAAAGTAAAAAAGTAATGTTATCTTTGATAATCAACTTAAAACTTAAGCTATGTCGTTGTTTGGAAAAGAATATCCTTATCATTTAGGCTACGCCTTGGGTGGAGGAGGCTCAAAAGGTTTTGCACATTTGGGTGCATTCAAGGTCTTCGAACAATATAAATTGAAACCCGATATTATCATAGGTACAAGTGCCGGAGCACTGGCAGGAGCTTTTTATGCAGATGGATTTACACCGGAAGAAATCGCAGAGCTATTTAATAAGAAAGACTTCAAAGAGTTTGTTGAGTTGACCGTTCCTAAAATGGGTTTGTTTAAGAGTACAGAAATAGAGAAGTTTCTGAGAAAGAATCTCAGATCTAATAAATTCGAACAACTTCAAACTCCATTCAGAGCAGTAGCTACAGATTGGGCACACGGACGAGTGAAAGTCTTTTCCGAAGGAGACAAGCTGATAGAAGCCATTGTAGCATCATGCTCAGTTCCTCTTGTTTTCAAGCCAATTGAAATTGATGGTATACCATATGTCGATGGAGGATTGCTCAAGAACTTTCCGGTTTCTTTAATCAGAGATGAATGTAAATTTGTTTTGGGTGTAAATGTAGCCATCATTCCTGATGCACCTGATAAGATAAATTTGAAAACCACTGCCGAACGCGTGTTTAAGATAATGTCCAACTCAAACACAATGACCGATCGGGCAATGTGCGATATATTGGTTGAAACGGAAGCAGTAGAAAAGTTTTTTATGTTTGATTTGAAAAACATAGACAAGATTATGGAGTATGGCTATAACTATGCTGTTTCTGCAATGAATAAAGAAAAGTCACTAAAGATTATACGTCGCTGTCACCGTCGTTACGAACTAGAAAAGAAAGTAAAACAAAAGATTAATAAAATAAGACTTAGATAACACATATGAACTCAAATAAAATATTCATTTATCAAGCGCTTCCAAGATTGCTTGGCAACACCAACGATACAAATAAACCCAACGGGAACATCGAAGAAAATGGGAGCGGAAAACTTAAAGATATAAGTGCAAAGTTCCTGAATACATTAAAAAGAAGTGGCTACACACACATATGGCTTATTGGTGTGTTGGCTCATGCTTCTAAAACAGACTATACAAAATTTGGTATTCCACAAGAGCATCCCGAGATAATTAAAGGAAATGCAGGCTCCCCTTACGCCATACGAGACTATTATGACATTGATCCCGATCTTGCTGTCAACGTAAACAAGCGTATGGATGAGTTTGAAGCAACTGTTGAACGTATCCATAAGTCGGGACTAAAGCTAATTATTGATTTTGTACCCAATCATGTTGCCCGCAATTACAACTCTATAAACCGCCCTTCACGTGTTGCAGATTTTGGCAGCCGCGACAAAAAGACGTTAGCTTTTTCAGCTAGCAACAATTTTTATTATCTTCCGGGTCAGGATCTAAATGTGAAAGCTTTCTATCATGGCAACAACGCAATAACATATAAAGAATCGCCCGCCAAGGCCACAGGCAACGATGCTTTCACAGCGCAGCCGTCAGTCTATGATTGGTATGAGACTGTGAAGCTCAACTATGGAGTGGACTATCAGGGTGGGGGTGCAAAATATTTTGATCCTATTCCCGACACATGGAAGAAGATGAAAAACATCCTACTCTACTGGGCATCAAAAGGCACAGATGGTTTTCGTTGTGACATGGCAGAGATGGTACCTACAGAGTTTTGGCAATGGGTCATACCGCAGGTTAAGAAGAAACATCCCGGCATACTGTTCATAGCAGAGATATATAACCCAACTCTCTACCGATCTTTTCTCGACAACGATAACTTCGATTATCTCTACGACAAAGTTGGACTCTATGATGTGTTGAGAGATGTAGCTTGCGGATATCGCCCCTCTTCCGATATTACATTTGCGCTTAACAGCGTGGGCGACATCCAGCACAAAATGCTCAATTTTGTTGAAAATCATGATGAGCAACGCATTGCTTCTGATTTTTTTCTCAAAAGCAGAGACAAAAGTGAAGCCGCAATGATTGTTACATCATGCATTAATACTAATCCAGTGATGGTGTATTTTGGACAGGAACTTGGCGAGCGTGGCATGGATGAGGAAGGTTTCAGCGGACGCGACGGACGCACCACCATCTTCGATTATTGGTCAATAGATACCGTTCGCCGATGGAACAACAATGGAAAATGGAACAATGATGAGCTTACAGAAAAAGAAATAAATCTCAAAGATTTTTATTCAAAGCTACTCAACCTGTGCAACAAGGAGTCTTCTCTTCGCGAAGGAAAATTTTACGACCTAATGTTTGCCAATTATCAAAATACGGGTTTCGACTCCACCAGGCAGTATGCCTTCTTACGTGGCACCGATGAAGAACTATCGCTTGTTGTTGCCAACTTCAGTAACGAAGAAGTGGAAATAACCATTGATATTCCCGATCATGCTTTTTCTTTTTTCAATTTATCTAAGAAGTACAACTTCACGGCATTTCCACTGCTCTCTTCTTTCAAGAATAAGATTAGTTTCTCGAGACAAGACTCCATTAAGCTTAAAATTGAAGCAAACTCAGGAGAAATATATAATGTTTCGGGATTATAAGTCAAATCATAATTTATTTTAGTAATTTTGCCGAAAATATAGAATAAAACTACGAACTAATTTAAATCTCAAAAAATAAAAAAAGGTCATGCAGGAATTACCATACAAAGTTTTTTCAGGTACAAAGTCACGCTATTTTGCTGAAAAAGTTTGTGAAAGTTTAGGATGTCCATTAGGCAACATGATTATTGAACATTTTGCCGATGGCGAATTTTCTGTTTCCTACGAAGAATCGATTCGTGGCAAACAAGTCTTTCTGATTCAATCCACGTTTCCTTCCTCTGAAAATTTGATGGAGCTATTATTGATGATTGATGCAGCCAAGCGTGCTTCGGCAAAATCAATTATTGCAGTTGTCCCTTATTTTGGATGGGCACGTCAGGACAGGAAAGACAAACCACGCGTTAGTATGGGTGCAAAACTGGTTGCAGATATGCTAAGTGCGGCGGGCATTAATAGGTTAATCACTATGGACCTGCATGCTGATCAAATTCAGGGATTCTTTGATGTTCCCGTAGATCATCTTTACGCCTCCGGTGTATTTGTAGATTATATGAGAACCACTTTCGATCTTGATAATCTTGTAATTGCCACACCTGATGTTGGTGGAACAAAGCGTGCCAGTGCTTATGCTAAATTTCTAGGCTGCCCAATGGTAATTTGCTATAAGCTTAGAAAGAAAGCGAATGAAATCTCTGATATGCAAATTATTGGTGATGTAACAGGTATGGACGTGCTAATAATCGATGATATAGTTGACACAGCCGGTACTATGACCCGAGCTGCAGAGCTAATGATGGCTAATGGGGCCCGTTCTGTGCGTGCTGTTGCAAGTCATGCAGTAATGTCAGATCCGGCAAGCACCCGTGTGCAGGAATCTGCACTATCAGAAATCATTTTCACCGACAGTATTCCTTATTATAAAGATTGCACAAAAGTAAAAGTGTTGTCTGTGGCGGACATGTTTGCAGAAGCAATTACAAGAGTATTGAACAACGAATCAATCAGCTCACTATATCTGGTTTAATGTATCAGGTTTTGAAATACAGATAAAGTAAAAGCGGGATTTTTCCCGCTTTTTTATTATCAACCTATATTAAGTGCTATTCAAACACTGTTTAAACGTTATTTAAATATCATTTAAACAGTGTTTTTTATCTTCCTGAAAATTCAGGCTCATATTCCTTTTTGTATATTTTGCCCAGTCTATTTCTCTTCTGTGCTTTTTTGTCTAGACTCTGCAATTCTTTTATCTTGTCCTTTCTGCTTTCAAAATTTTCAGACAGTAGTTGTATTGAAATGCTCTCAACATCTTCACTCTCAATTTTGAAAACAACAGTTTTATTTTCTACGACATTGTTCTTTGCCAGCTTTACCAGATATTCGCTATTGTTGTCATAGTCAAGTGTGACACCATTATGCCCCAAATGAGACACATGAATGTCAGTTATTTTTTTTGTTAGTTTTGGATTTTTTATAAAGTAAATCCTACCCTCATCATTCGTTATCATTCTTTTAAGTGCCTTCCCTGATTTTGAGTTAAACTCTACCATTGCACCATTGATAGGGTAGCTTTGCTGAGAAGTAACCTGTACTCTCAATGTGTCATTATCATTTCCTTCAAACACATTGAAAGTCGTTTTCTCTCCGTCATATGCTCCGGTGTTAATTAGCAAATAGTCCTCTATTCGCTCACAGCTTCCTCTGCCCACCATGCGAGTTGACAATGCACCAAAATCGCTCACACTAAAAATCACTTCACCGTTTTCAAACAAAAGTGAATCCGATTGATTTCTATAGCATCCTTCCAGGTTTTGTCCAAAAAGCTGCAATGAAGCGATTATCATTATCAATGTAGTTAAAATATATTTCATTTTATAGTATTGTGTTATAATTGTGTTCTATGTAATTCTTTACAAAAATAACACTTTTGTAGTGAAGTGAAAAATGATAACAGTAATTCTTTTAATTATTAATGTTTACAGTTAACTTTGAAACAAGCTAATTAAAAAACCATTTACATTATGTCAAACGTAGATTTAATTATTGAAGAGCGCCCTGCAGATATTGGAAACTTTATGGTAGGCAGATTACTTCCATTTGTACAAAAGCGCACTATTGGACCTTTTGTTTTTATAGATCATATGGGACCGCGTCAGCTACAGCCCGGTGAGGGACTTGATGTGGGGCCGCATCCACATATCGGGCTTTACATACTTGAGGGCAATGTTTTGGAAGGCGATAATACTTATGGCGAACGTCAAATCCTAATTGCCAAAAATGCACAACTATGTGAATTTGATATGGAGCCAAACACAACGGTTTATATTTTCGGTGGCGAAGCTCTTCCGGAAAAGCGTTATCTCTACTGGAATTTCGTCTCCAGCAGTCGCGAGCGTATTGAAGAAGTCAAGCAGGCCTGGCTCAATCAGGAGATGGGGCAAGTAGCGGGCGAAACTGAATTTGTGCCACTACCACCACAACCAAAGAATATTCGCTTGAAAGAATAATAAATTGAGCGGCAATTAGAGCTATCCAATTGCCGCTAAATTTATATATACGATAATCTTATTACCTCAAAAAGATGAAGGGAAGGAAGGATTCGAATGTGCCGCCCCGGTTATGAAGGTGATAATACCTGCCACACCTACGCCCACAAGTCCGTAGAGCCCAACCTTGTTCCAATCAGTAAACTTAGACTGCTGATCCGGCTCAATTCGCACTGCCGAGTGCACAATACCGGTTGGAGAGCACACATCATAATAAACATTGCGATCTGTACAGTTACATTTTGCTACCTCAATATCATAAACATATTTGTAACCCCGATTGTCACTTTTCTCTTTTCGTTTCAGCACAAAGTCAATCATGTTCCCCAACGAATCCTGATATACATAATTGTCATACACAGCCGGGTCGTTGTCCATCAAGGTGTCGTATCCTCCAATGTCGTTTGAGAGTCGCCCCGTCACCACCACATCATTTATAACTTCCGAGCCAAAGCCTACAGGCTGATAGTCGTGGGGCAGAGATTTGATAGTGCTCTCTATCTCTTTCACCTTCGTATGCCAGGCATAAGGCGACACAGTCAATCGCTTGGTGGTGCAACTTGTAAAAAACATAAGCAGCGCTGCTGCAACGGGAATCAGTTTTATAGTTTTTCCAATAGCTTTGTTCATGATAAGTGTTTTTTTAGTAATGTTTTATATTATTTTTCATTCTTCTATTTTTCTGCCTCCCATCCATAGTCTATATAATTCCAGGTCATGTCCCCATCGGTATCTACCTTCACAAGCATGTATCCCTCCTCCGTATCAAGCAAAGGTCCGTTCCACCACGAAGCACAAACTGCACCCCCGGTGACGAAGTGGGTATTGTTGACCCTTAATTCCTCATGCAGGTGTTGATGTCCCTGAAGAATAATTTTCAAATTTCGGGTTGATAAAATATCCCACACTTCCTTGAAGTTGGAAAACATGTCCACATCTTTAACTACACCTTCTACAGCCGGATAATAAAGTGACTGGAAGGGTACGTGTGTTGCAACAACCAACGGAGTTTCTGGAGATATAGCAGACAAGTCAGCTTTTAACCACTCTACCTGCTCAGGACCAACAGAATAATTTCTCGTTGCATCGTCTATTTGCACACTATTTAGTATAACGAAATGAACCCCTTCGTGATCAAAAGAATAGTATGTGTTACCAAAGTGTTTCTCAAACAACTTAAAGCCTGACGTATCGGGTTCATTATTGAAAGTATAATATCTGTCGTGATTGCCAATCGTGAAATATGCCTTCACACCCGACTCATCAACTATGGACTTGAAGCGACTCATAAGAGAATCGGCCTGTGAATAATCTTCCGATTTAAGATGATCCAGATCGGCAAGGTCACCACCAAAAATAACGAAGTCTATATCCTTTGATTTTGCATGTTCCAACGCTGTCTTTAATCCCTCACTACTTACATCCAAATTATTATTGTTCATATGCACATCGGTAAGGAATGCAAAACTAAAAGCGATCTTCTTATCCACATTATTCTCTTTGGTTGTATTTCCGGCACAAGAGATTAACAGTGTCAATAATGCAGCAACAACAACTAACTTTCTCATATTATTCATTTTGTTTTTTTAAGATTGTACGGTTTAATTTCTTATTCCCACAAAGTTAATTCAAAAAAGCATATTTGCATTGTAGCTTTGAAATATCATCATTCGTGATTGTTGAACATTACTGAATTGTTTGCAACTATTACTAGATATGTAAAGGTTTTGCGATTTTCTTTACAAAAGAAATTATATTTGTAGAGATTTAAAAAGCCTTGCAGACACACTAACTAATCATTAATTTCTTACTCCCCTTTTGGTTTCTCTCCATACACTGTAATACTATATATAACTGTGGTCTTTGAATTATAATCAGCAATCTCCTTTTGGCTGAGGTATTCTTCCAAAATTTCGTTGGGAACAATTATTGGTTTTTTCTTTTGCAACGTGAGGTTCTCAAACCCTGCATTCTCTATGATTTGCAGATAGTCGGTCTTCTGAATTGCACTGGCAACACATCCGGCATACATAGCAGCAGGAGTCTTTATTTTGTCAGGCAATTCGCCCGTGAGAACTATATCCGAAATGCTGAAATGACCACCTGGTTTCATAATTCTAAATACCTCACCAAATGCCTTAGGCTTATTGGGAACCAGGTTCATAACACAGTTGCTCACCACCACATCAGCCACATTGTCCGACACAGGAATGTTCTCAATATCGCCAAGTCTAAACTCCACGTTATTATAATTGAGCTTTTCGGCATTTTCTCTGGCCTTATTTATCATTGCTTCAGTAAAGTCGATACCTATAACCTTGCCATTTGAACCCGTTTCGTGCCTCGCCACAAAGCAATCGTTGCCCGCTCCGCTTCCCAAATCCACAACCGTATCGCCTTTCTCAATTTTTGCATACTCTGTGGGAAGTCCGCATCCCAGCTTTAGGTCTGCATCAGGATTGTATCCCTCAAGGTGGTTGTATTCATCGCTCATTATTCTGTAAACCTGTTTCTTTTCTCCACCACAGCAACAACCCGATGAGTTGTTTGCGTTTGTTTCTTCCAGTGCAATGTCGCTATATGTTTGCTTTACTATTGATTTTAGTTCATTGTTATTCATATCGTTGTTTTATTATTAATATAGTTGTTGCTCTTGATTAAAAATACTCCTTCACAAAGTCCTTGCAATAATTCTTTATTTGCTCCCTCACATCGGCAAATTGTGACATGATTTCCTCTTCAGTTCCTGTGGCCTTTGCCGGATCGGGGAAGTTGTGATGAAGAACGGCTGTCTTAGCCGGGAAATATGGACAACGCTCCTTTGCATTGTCACAAACGGTAATTACAAAGTCAAACTCTATATTACGATACTCTTCAACATTGTTGGAGGTTTGAGAAGATATATCAATATTATCCTCCTTCATTGTTGCAACCGCTCTGGGGTTTACGCCATGTGTTTCCACGCCTGCGCTATATACTGCTGCTTTACCCTTTGTGAATTCTCTTAAATAACCTTCGGCTATCTGGCTGCGACAACTGTTGCCGGTGCATAGTACTAATATCTTTTTCATTTAGTAACTTTATTTACAGATGTTTGAATCATTATTGTTTTGTGTGAATATATCAATATACTCTTTGAGTTTGCCAAACCCTTCCTCATCGATACAATAGCATATTGCGTTACCTTCGATGTTGCCCTTAATAAGAGAAGCCTGCTTCAAAACCTTTAGATGTTGCGACACGGTGGCCTGTGCCAATGGCAGTTCGTCCACAATATTACCACAGTAGCAAGCTTTTGATTTTTGCAAATATTCAATAATTGCCACTCTTGCCGGGTGCCCCAGTGCTTTGGCAAGCTCTGCTATTTGATGATGAGATTCAGTAAATGGTTCTTTCTTTTTTGTAGTCATGTTATATGAATATAAAAAATCTTCATCGCAAAATTACGATAAAGATTTTAATATGCAAATAAGGAATGTAATTTTAATTGTTGATCACAGTTTTTGCTAAAACTCAAATATGAACCCAACTGAAGGCACAACGTTGGCACTTCTTTGCTCCAAAATCAGAGGAATTGCATTGCTGCCGTCAGCATTTATTGGTTGCCCGTCAGTAGTTTTAAATCCTGAATTATCATCCAGTCTTTCAAAGGTAAACTTAGGCAAAAGAGGAGTTTTATATAACAGTAAGTTTTGGAAGTCTGCAAACAGGTTTAGACTCACTGTTTTGAAATTGAATTTCTTATCGACTCTCAAGTCAAGCTGACTAAAAACCGGAAGCCTCTTTTCATTTAGCTGTGAGTAATCATAAGTTCCCTTTCCGGCTGAAAGATAAGTTGCAGTAGATGCAGCAATGTCAAACGGTGTGTATGGCTGTCCGCTTGCAATACGATATTTCAATCCCAGGTCCCAATTGTTTTTGAATTTATATCCCAACGTGGTGGATGCTATAAAACCATAATCCCATGTGGAACGTCTGAAAACTTTGTCAGCACCTGCAAATTCTGACTTATATATTGTTGCGCTTGCAAGATAGAAGAGTTTGCTTATTAGCTTTTGTTGCACGTAAGCCTCTATCCCATATACTCTTCCTTTCCCAATTGCCGTGTAGCTATCACCCCCCACAGCCGAATAATCGGTTCCGATGTTGGCATATGATATTCCGCTGGTAGTAGAAACAGGATAGTCGTTATAGTCTTTGTAGAAAGCCTCGAGTGTGAAGCGCAAACTGTTTCTGGGAACAAACTCAGTTCCAATTGTGTAGTGAATAGAGTTTGTATATTTCAAATCTTTATTTACAAGATTGTTCTCATTATCTCTAAAACCCAACATGGTATAAACCGGAAGCTTGTAGTAGCTGCCAACTGATGCAGAAACACTCCATTGCTCATTGAGATTGTATGAAGAAGAGATGCGTGGCGAGAATGTTTTTAGAGGGTTAAGTCCATCTGTAGTAAAAGTATTCATATCAGCCCTTGCACCACCCGAAATCAGTAATCTGTCATCCATAAGGTACTTAGATACATTAGCATAGGCACCAAACTTAAACAAGTCTATTTCCGATTGACTAGTAACGATAACAGCAGGAGATACAACATTGAATATATCAGCATCATACTTAGCATATTGCACATCGGCACCGTAGCTGTACCTCCATCCATTTTTATACTTATTCATGTCAAATCTCAGTTTGTTTTCTATCTCATGACTATCTAGTGTAAATAGTTTCTCCCCCTGCTTTTTCGCATTATCTTCATATCGGTCAGCACCATTGAAAAACATATTTCTGCTTATCGCAATTGTGTAGTAACCATTATTGACAAGCCTTTTGAGTGTTGTGCCCACGGTATAGTTCCACTGCTTGATGATAGGATTGGCTCTATTGATATATTCATTTTCGGCATCACTGTTTTTGGGAACAGCAAGCCTGAAGTTGTCGATTGCACCAAGTCCAATAAAAGTCAGTTCCGTTTTGCTGTCAATCTTATGGTTCACCTTATACTGAAAGTCATAGTAGTCGGGTCTTATAGGTAAGTCTAACAGCTTGAATAAAAACTGCAAGTAAGATCGCCTTGCCGAAACCATAAATGTTGTCTTCTTGCTTAATGGTCCCTCAAGCATTGCAGCAAACTCACTACCCGAAAGGCGCACATTGCCACTCAACTGATTAGGGTTCCCATTACGTTGTGTGATGATGATTGTTGATGCCAGCGCATCATGATACTTGCTGTTGAATGCTGATGAGCTCAACTGAAGATCCTGAATGAAAGAAACATTCAAAATGCCGGTTGCACCACCACTAGCTCCTTGTGTCTGAAAATGGTTTAGAACAGGAATCTCAATCCCATCCAGATAATAAACATTTTCGCCGGGTCCTCCACCTCTCACTATTATATCATTTCTGTTGGGAGTGGTTCCGCCCGATACTCCGGGTAAAACCTGAATGACTCTTGAAACGTCGAAGTTGCCACCCGGATTTGCTTTCACCTCCTCCGATGTGAGTCTTTGGGTAGCCAGTGGTGTTATCATATCTGATGCCCTGGCCGACTTACCTGCACTAATGACAACCTCTTGCAGTTGTTGCGTTGCTTCATCCAATTCTATTTGAAGTAGTTGTGCGTTTCCTGAACTTAGATTTATATTAAATGTGCTGTATGGCAAATATCCCAAATGAGAGGTCTCCAGGTTGTACTTACCAACAGGTATCTTTAATGAAAATGCTCCATTTTCATCTGTTACAATCACAAATGTCTCTTCTCCCGAAAACTTAATTGCCACGCCAATCAATTCCTCCTGCGTGTTCTTGTCTTTCACCGTACCCGAAATACTACCAACTGTTTGTGCATAAGATGATATCCCCGTAAGAAACAATAAATAAATAATGATAAACTTTTTCATATTGTTATATATCGTATTTACTGTTCCTTTTGTTCATTCATTTTGTATATATTTGCATCTTATCATAACAATATCATATGCGCATTTTTCAAATACCATTATTCGGACTGCTTCTGACACTACTATTTTGTAATACAGCAACAAATCTATCTGCTCAAAATAATAATGTGCCATCACCCTATCAGGTGACAGGTCGCATTATCAGCAATACAGACAACAAACCCATAGAATTTGCCAGCCTGATTCTCTATAACGAGAATGACAGCACGCCTGTTGATTACACGGCTGCCGATATTTCAGGAAACTTCAAGCTTACGCCCAAGAATGCGGGCAAGCACTTTATATCCGTCAGTTTCATCGGATACAAACCTGCCGATACCAAAGCTTTTGATATTTCTGACAACAAGAGTAGTGTTGTTCTTCCGGATATTACTCTTGAAGAGGATGAGCAAATGCTGTCTGAGGTTGTAGTGACAGGCCGAAAGCGACAAGTGGTGTACAAGCTGGACAGGCAGGTGATAGAAGCAGCAGATTTTCTTTCAGCAGCAGGAGGCACCGCAGCTGATATTTTGGTGCAGACGCCCTCTATAAGGATGGATGCCGAAGGTGAAATATCATTCCGGGGTAGCACAGGCTTTAAAGTGTATATTGATGGAAGACCCTCTTCACTGAGTGGTACTGCCGCACTTGAACAAATCTCTGCAGGACAAATTGATAACATCGAAGTATTGACAACTCCCTCTGCCAGAACTGATGCCGATGGTGCCGTGGGCATTATCAATATCAACACAAAGAAAAGTGAAATGGAAGGGTGGAGCGGAATGGTCAATCTGATGGGTAGCTCCGTGTGGTCGCGCAATGTAGATTTCTTGATTGCCCACCGCAAGAAAGATTTCAGGTGGCAATTGTCGGGCGAGGCGTCGCGAAGATTTGTGCTGAGTGATTATGATCAGCTAAAAACTATCATTACTCCCGAACAGATAACAACCGACCACTCCACGGGTGATAGAAAAAGACACACAGCATGGTATTATCTTACTTCGTCGTTTGACTGGTATAGAGACAATACTACCTGGTCGGCTGCCATCACCGGAGGGTGGAGAGACCGCTGGAGAGGCGGTGAACTTCATTACGAAGATATTTATGAAGATACCGCAACGGGCGAAAAGACTTACGGCTCGTTCAATGGTAAAGATTTTGTACACCTTTACGAATCTCATTCCAGAGTGGATTTGGGTGTAGAGCACAACTTCACAGATAGAAAAGGACATAAGCTGACTGCTTCTTTGTATGGATTACACGAGGGCAATGCAATGGAAAACTTTCAGACCGACTTGTGGGATATGCAAGGCAAACAGGTGCAGGGACATCGTGCATGGGAATATGAGTACCGGTTTACAGGACAGATAAATGCCGATTACATCTATCCGTTTAATAATGGAACGGGGAAGTTTGAATCGGGATATCAGATGTATACATATACCGAAGATGGAGATTACAAGATAGATATGTTTGAGCCTCAGCAGGATGCTTTCGTTCGTCAGGATGATTTATATAACAAATACCTGTTTCGCAGAGATATACATGCACTATATGCAATGGTGTCTGATGAGTACAAGCGCTTTGGCTATCAGCTGGGATTGAGAGGTGAATACACTTATCGCAAACTGGGAAACAACTTTGAATGGGCAGAGAATAGTCGTCACCGTTTTGACCTGTTTCCGTCGGCACACGTTTCATATGATGTAAATGGACACTCGCAATTGAGAGCAGCATACACTCGCAGGATTACCCAGCCCGAGCTGTTTTACATGGAGCCTTATGTGGTATATGTGGATTATAACACCGCACAAATGGGAAACCCCTTTATCGACCCCGAATATACCAACTCGGTGGAAGTGGGGTATAACTATACCTTTAATAACAACAACACTGTTTCTGCAACTCTTTTTCATCGTGCCCGAAAAGATAAAATTGAACGAATACGTGTGCCTTATCACTCAACCGTGACACTAGACTCGATGGCTAATGTGGGCAATGACTACTCCACAGGCCTGGAGCTGGCATCAACGCTGCAACTTAAAAAGTACTGGAACATTGATGCAAATACGAGCTACTACTTCTACAGGATAAAAAATCAGTTTAAGGTAGATGACGATGAGGAGAGCTGGAACTGGCAGCTGGCAGTCAACAACAATTTTGATGTTGCCAAAAACACCCGTCTGCGCATGGAAGCTTATTATGTAGGGCCGATGGTTAGCACACAAGGTCGTGTGGATGGGTTTTTCTATCTCAATTTTGCGGCACGGCATCATTTCCCAAAACAAAAACTTACTGCCAGTCTGGTAGTCAGAGATATTTTGTCGACGGCAAAGTATGTAAACACCCGTGCGGGAGTGGGCATGGACGTACTTACTAAAATATACCCCCGTTCACCACTCTTTACAGCTACACTGACTTATACTTTCAACAATTTCAAACCGCAACAAAAAACAGAGACTCCAAATCACGACATGTTTGAGGGAACGAACAGATAGGTTAGGGCCTATGATACTTAATTTATAACGGACAGAGCAGACTTGACAATGTGTCTTTGATGTTTCATTTATTTAGCATTAAACCTATACCCAAGCCCCAACATCAGATTGTTTGGATCCTCGAAACGGTAAAGTTGATATCCTGCATGCAAAAACAGATTATCCGTCACATTGGCCTTCAGCACAAAAGTTTGATAAAATGAATTAGTATCATCACCCTTGCACAAAAAGTTCTTTCCAATGCCAATATTAATTAAAAAAATAGGCATAACAATCTCAGCACGCAATGAGAGACCTGCCGAAAACTGCTCTCTGAAGGAGGGTCTGTAGAATTTAAGATCTTCCGAGTTTCCCGGAATGTAGTCATTGGCTATATGTTTGACAATGTTGGCACTTTCGTCATACTGCAAGTCAAGAGAGATACCGCCACGAAAGTATTTGCTGAAGTTATACAAAGGGTTGAAATTTAGCCCTGCAACAGCAAAGGACCCGGGAACGAGCATAGGGTCTGAATTTTCAGGATAGATACCCTTTTTTCGTGTCGAACCATAGATAATTAGGTCATAGTTGATGTAAGGATTGAATATATGTTTTCGTGATTGATGGGTAGGGCGTGTACTTCTTTCATTGTTCCCGAAAAAGTGAGCCACACCTATTGAAGCCTCAACTGTGTTAACACCTGCGTTTGGATAACTGGTGTTGCCATTGGAGTAATGTGTCAGACCCACTCCGCCACGAAGGTTTGTGTTTGATGAAAGTTGCCAATTCAACAGAAAACCAAGATGAATATAAGCGTTGGCATTAGAGCCTACAACTCTATTGTGTGGATTCTTTTCCGAATCATACTTCTTCCAGCCAAATGAAGCCCCAAAGTTCCATTCATAATCTACTGTTAGTTTCTG
>CAYFUQ010000022.1:3472-30142 GCA_964346415.1 uncultured Proteiniphilum sp. | reverse complement strand
CGCGCGAATCTTATCAAGAGAATGCGGAAAAGATGGCAGCTGACTTCCAAAGAGCTGCAGATTTGCTTCCTATAAATTGGGATGATACTGAGATAGGCCGTAGAACATCTGGAAATAATGAGCTGCGAATCAATAAAATCTGGGCACTTTCTATGTTAGGTAAAACATACTTATATGCAGGAAGCCCTTTGATGGCTAACGGAGTTAACGGTCCACGTACATATGACGCAGAGTTTTGCAAAAAAGCCGCAGATGTATTAGGACGTGTGCTTAATATGGTTGAGAATGGTGAAACACAATATTCACTTGTAGATTTTGAAAATTATTCATCACTTTTCTACACTATGCAACAAAACTGGTTAATGCCAGGTGGTACAGAAGCTATTGTACGTAGTCCAACATACGGTCCTGACTCTTATTGGAGACAAATGAACTCTTACCAACCATCTGCAATGGCAGAGGGTGATGGTATTGTTTTGGCGCCTGCAGCTAATTATGTAAATTATTATGGTATGGCTAATGGCTTGCCGCTTGACGATCCTAATTCGGGTTTTGATCCATCGCATCCATGGAAAGATAGAGACCCAAGATTTTATAATGATATTATTTATGATGGAGTTAAAGTAGTTGCGGGAACCATTACAAGTGAAGATGAAGAACAATGGAGATATGCAAATTTATACACAGGTGGTAATTACGTAAATGACCCTCGTACTGTTAGTAGAACCGGATACTTAAATTATAAATTTATTCCAATAGGAGCAAACATATGGGATAAAACGTACGGATATAGTTATTCAACTCACTTCCATCTATCATGGTTACGTTTGGCTGATGTTTACCTTATGTATGCTGAAGCAGCTGCACAAGGCTATGCGTCGCCAACAGGAAAATCAGCAAATTTTTCTAAAAATGCAATTGATGCAGTAAATACAGTTCGCGAGCGCGCAGGTGTAGAGAATTTATCAGACTCTTATACATCTTCTTTAAGTAACTTTATGGACGAATTAATTAGAGAGCGTGCTGTTGAACTTGCATTTGAGGGACATCGTTTTAATGACCTTCGCAGATGGTTGTTGCTTACAGAGTATCCATATAATATTAAAACCAGACAGCATTTTGATAGAGCTGCCCCGCTAGACGAGGAAGCAGATCCAATGGAAAATGAGGTTTTAAATTTCAGAGAAGAGGTAATTGTAGAACGTAATCTTACCAATAAACATTATTGGCTTCCATTTAAAACAGATGATGTAAGCATGTATCCAGAATTTTATCAAAATCCGGGATGGTAATAATTTAAAATTAAAAAAAGACTAAAATGAAGCATATATATATTGGTCTAATATTTTGTATCTGTTTTCTTCTAAATTTCTCTAAGGCTACAGCTCAGTATGGTGAAATACTGTCATGGGAAAACGATACAATAGACAATAAAGTGGAGGTTGCATTTCGCACAATGAATGAGAGGGATCTCCTTGGAGGAGTATCTGTTATTGATATGGAAGAAATGACAGAAAAAGCATATACCACATACAGTTTAGGTTTTATAGAAAATCTAATTGGTGGTGTAAATGGCAACATCTGGGGTATGGACGAGTACTTAGTGGTAATTGACGGAATGGTTCGTGATGCAAATAACGTATTACCTACAGAGATAAAACAAATTACTGTTTTAAAAGGTCCAGCTGCTGTTGTTCTATATGGAAGCCGTGCAGCTAAAGGAGTAGTGCAAATTACAACTAAAAGAGGTACTGTAGGTAAATCTACTATCAGCGTACGTGCAAATACAGCTATGCTTACGCCTAAGGCATTTCCTAAATACTTAGGTTCAGCTGAGTATATGACACTGTATAATGAAGCTCGCATAAATGATGGCTCTGATATTCTTCATAGCCTTGAGAAGATTTACAATCACTCAACTGGTGAAAATCCTTATAGATATCCTAATCTCAATATGTATTCATCTGACTATTTACGTAAAGCGTATAACAGATCAGAAGCGATTGCCGAGATTACAGGTGGAAATAATCGTGTAAAGTATTATACATCTACTGGATATTATCGCGAAAACTCACTCCTTAAAGTAGGTAATAGTAAGGATAACTATACAAGCAGATTATTTGTTCGTGGTAACATTGATATGAATCTTAGAGATTTCTTGAAAGTTCAGGCTGATGCCAACGTTACTTTTTATGATGCATTTACTGCAGCAGGCGATTGGTGGTCAAATGCAGCGAGCCTGCGCCCAGACCGAGTATCACCGCTTATTCCGCTTTCCTATCTTGAGGAAAATGATTTACTTTCGGGAGCCACAATTAATGCCAGTAATTATATTATTGATGGCAAATATTTCTTAGGTGGTACTCAATTAAATCCAACAAATCCAATAGCAGACTCGTATGCAGCAGGGAACAGTAAATTTGTAAGCAGACAGTTTCAATTTAACACTGTTTTTGATTTCAATTTAAAATCTGTGCTGCAAGGGTTACATTTCCGTGCAAAATACGGTATCGACTATGCACTTACATATAACCAAGGTTACTCTAATGAATATGCAACTTTTGCTCCTACTTGGACAAACTATGCAGGTGTAGATATGATTGGAAGTGTAGAACAATTCGGAACCGACAATAAAACTGGAGATGAGAATATCAGTAACTCTGCTTACAGATATACATATAATTTTTCGGGCCAATTTGATTACACAAAAACTGTAAATGATGATCATAACTTCTTCGGTATGATTGTGGCAAATGCATGGCAAAGACAACTAAGCGGACAGTATCACAGGCTATCAAACGTAAACTTAGGGTTACAGGCCTCGTATAACTTCCAGCATAAATACTATGTTGATTTCAGCTCTGCTCTTCCATATTCGGCTAAACTACCTGAAGGGAACAGATTAGGCTTCTCGCCCACATTAACTCTCGGTTGGAGACCAGTTAAAGAGGACTTCTTTAGTGATACAGCATTCGACGATTTAATGTTGACAGCCTCGGCTGGAATTATCAGTCAAGATCTTGATATTGCTACTGATGACAATGAAATGGGTTATTACCTATATAAATCTATTCTTCAAAGAGGAGGATGGTATTCTTGGGCTGACCTAGGAGGTGAGGCTGCAACAGAATTTCAACGTGGAAACAATCCCAATATGACATTTGTTAAAAGGAAAGAAGTAAATGTTGGAGTAAGAGGTTCTGTTTGGGATCAATTACTTTCATTTGACCTGAATTTCTTTGCTGGAAAAATGGATGGTGATATTGCAAGAGTTAATTCACTTTACCCTATTTATTTTACACAGGTTGGATATCCTACATCGTCTATTATTCCTTACATAAATTATAATATTGATAATAGAAAAGGGTTTGACTTCAGCTTATATTTAAATAAAAAAGTAAGTGAAGTTGATTTGACTTTAGGAGTGACGGGTATGTATTCAAAAACTGAAGCAGGTAAACGTGACGAAAGTTTTGAATATGATTATCAATCTAGAATAAATCTTCCAGTTAATGGATTGTGGGGTCTTGAATCATTAGGTTTTTTCAATGATCAAGAAGAAATTAATAATTCACCCACGCAACAATTTGGAGATGTTGCACCTGGAGATATAAGATATAAAGATCAGAATGGTGATGGTATTATTGATAATAACGATGAAATTTATCTTGGTCGTTGGGATACTCCATTACGTCTTGGACTTAACTTTACTGCAAAATGGCGTAATTTCACACTTTTTGCATTGGCTGACGGATTTTTTGGAGGACATGGTTTCAAAAACAATTCTTACTACTGGGTAAGAGGTGAAAACAAATATTCCGATATTGTTAGAAATCGTTGGACTGAAGAAACAAAAGACACTGCTACATATCCAAGATTAACTACAACAAATGGTGCAAATAGTTTCCGTAACTCAGACTTCTGGCTTTACAAAGCTGACAGATTAAACTTATCACAAGTTCAATTAACATACGACATTCCGAAAGCAGCCCTTCAAGGTACTTTTATTAATGGAGTAAGCGTGTATGTAAGCGGATACAACCTTCTAACCATATCTAAGGAGCGTAAACATTTTGAAATGAACGTTGGAAGTGCTCCGCAAACACGTATGTATAACTTAGGTGTCAGAGGTACATTTTAATGATGTAATCAGATAAAATATATTCATTATGAAGATTAAAAATAAAATATCAATTATAACACTGTTTGCACTGTTTTTGCTTATTATGAGCGGGTGCGAGGACATGTTTGAACCAGCAGTGGAAAATCATAAAGAAAATGATGACCTTTACAATATGCCTTCTTGGGCAACAGGTTTACTAGGTCATGCATATATAAGCAATCCGCTGGGTTCATGGTCATTTAATGATGTAGCAACCGATGATGCCGTGTCTAACGATCCCGATAACGGATACAGGCTAATGGCTACCGGTTCTTGGAGAGCCAATAACAACCCCATGGACAGATGGCAGTATCTTCGCGCATCATGGCAGTACATTAATCAATTCATCTTTATTGCTGACGATGTAAACTGGGCGGCAGACCCACTGGTTGCTGAAATGTTTAGGGACCGAATGAAAGGTGATGCCTTTGGAATGCGCGCATTATACATGTATCATCTGTTATTAAATCATGGAGGGTGGACAGAAAACGGAGAATTACTGGGTATTCCCATTATTAAAGAGCCGGAAGATCTTAACTCAGAATTCAATCTTCCGAGAAATACATTCCAAGAATGCATTGATCAACTTTATGCAGATGTAGATTCCGCTTTGCTTCTTTTACCAGAAGAGTATGGTGATATTAGTGGTAACAATATGGTGCCAGAAAAATATCGCGCTAAAGGTGTTACTGCTGGACAATATACACGTGTATTTGGGGATAATGGGAAAAACAGAATGAGCTCTCGTATTGCAAAAGCAATTCGTGCACAGGCTGCGCTTTTAGCAGCAAGCCCTGCATATACTGAAGGCACAAATGTTACATGGGAAGATGCTGCAAACAATATGGCTGAAGTACTAAGTGCACTTGGTAGCAATCCTATTGCTGAGTTGGATCCAAAAGGAAACAAATGGTATGCAAGTAGTGAGGATATTCAAAATCTACCCGCAGGTGTAAACCCTAAGGAAATGCTATGGAGAGGAAATAAAGAGCAGAACCTCAATCTTGAAAGAGATAATTACCCTCCTACTTTGTTCGGAAGCGGACGAGTAAATCCTACTCAAAATCTTGTTGATGCTTTCCCTATGGCAAATGGATATCCTATTACTGATCCTGCAAGTGGATACGATCCTAACAATCCATATACAGGAAGAGATCCAAGACTCGATCTTTATATAATTCGTAATGGAAGTCAGGCTGGCCCACAGAACACTGTTATTACAACAGCTGCAGACGGTGGCGACAACAATGCTTTAAACAGAGTTGAGACTTCAACCAGAACAGGATATTATTTGAAAAAACTATTGGTGCAATCTGTGAATGCTAACCCAAGTTCAGAAACACAAGCATATCATTACAAACCATTCATCAGATATACTGAGATTTTTCTTGGATATGCTGAAGCTGCGAATGAAGCTTGGGGACCAACTGGTACAGGAAGTCATGGTTATTCGGCTTATGACGTAATTAAAGCAATCCGCCAGAGAGCAGGTATTGCTGGAAATGACCCATATTTAGAATCAGTTAAAGCAGATAAGGATAAGATGCGTGAACTTATTCAAAATGAAAGACGCCTGGAACTCTGTTTCGAAGGCTTCCGTTTCTGGGATCTTAGAAGATGGAAAAATGATATTACTGAACCTGCTAAAGGTATGAGAATAGAAAGTGGTGATTATACAGTTCTTGAATCTGTTGAGAGACGTGCATACCAAGATTATATGTATTATGGACCAATACCTTACGGAGAAGTAATTAAATTTGATAATCTCCTTCAGAATAAAGGATGGTAAACACATTTGAACTATTAACAATAACAAAAATGAAAAAGATACTACAAATATCAATACTGATAGCAATATTAACGGGAGTATTCACTTCTTGTGAAAACAGTGATTGGGGATTCCCCGACTTTGAATACACTGCAGTATATTTTGCTTATCAAAGTCCAATCCGAACTATAACGCTCGGAGAAGATATTTTTGACACATCCCTTGATAACAATTATCAGAGCCAGATTATGGCTACTATGGGTGGTGTGTATAAGAACAATAATGATATTGAAATAGGAATAAGAGTTGACAATTCACTAGTTGAAAATCTTATATTTGAAGGTGAAAGTGAAATTCTTGCTATGCCGGCAAATTACTATACATTATCTGCAGATAAAATTGTAATTAAGAAAGGTGAAATATTAGGAGGTATTACAGTTCAATATACTGATGCATTCTTCAATGATCCTTTAGCTCTTGAAACAAATTATGTTATACCTGTTGTTATGACAAGTGTAACTAATGCTGACAGCATTCTCTCAGGTATTCCATTAGTTGATAACCCTAGAAGAGGAGTGTCAGATGATTGGGACGTAGCCCCAAAGGATTATATTCTTTATGCGGTTAAATATATTAATAAATATGACGCAAATTACCTACGCAGAGGTAAAGACGTAATTACAGGTGAACAAAGTGGAACTATTAATCGCACTACTGAATACATTGAGAAAAATGAAGTAATTTCAGATATTTCTACCAGAACATTAAACACTATTGCTTGGGAACATCAAACAAGAGACATGGAAGATCTTGCACGTAATAGTACTCTATTATTGAATTTTGATAATCAGGATAATTGTACTATTACATCTGAAACCGATGGAGTAACGGCCTCTGGAACAGGTAAGCTTGTTCCGAAAGGTGATAAAAACAGTTGGGGAAATGAGGATCGTGATGCTCTTTATTTACAATACACCATCGATTATGGTGATGTACAGTTTGCTGTCACTGACACTTTAGTGGTTAGAGATAGAGGTGTGAAAGCAGAGTGGTTTTCTACTGCTTTAAAAGATTAATGTAACCAGATTAAATTATTTTGAAATATGAAACACAAAATAAATATTATAGGGACAATCATTCTGTTCTTGGCTTTATCCTTTTCTTGTGTAGATGATACCAGTCAACTGTTTAATGTTGAAAAACCGGAATCAATTGCACAAAAGGAATATCTAAATGACTATGATGCTCTAAAAACCTATATTAGCAATTCAGCAGGCCCCAATTTTAAACTTGGAGCCGGTGTAACTGTAAGTGATTATATAAATGAAGGATTGACTTATCGTGCTATTAACTCTAATTTCGACCGTGTTACTGCAGGTAATGCAATGAAGTACGGTTCAGTTGTAGGGGATGATGGTTCAATGAATTTTGGACCAGTTGTTCAATTTGTTACTTCTGCTAAAGATGCAGGAACTGAGATATATGGTCATACACTTTTATGGCATGCTCAACAGAATAAAAAATATCTTGAGAAGATAATTTCCGATAAAGAAATAGAAATTGATCCTGATGAGAAGCTTGATGTTATAGACAAGACTACTGATTTTTCAACAATGAGCTCTTTTCCCTTTTACGTGATGGGCTACGAACCAGAAATTGTCGATGGAATCCTTATTAGCAAATTTCCGGGCGATTGGTATCAATATTTTGTTGTAGATGGTATTTCTACTGACCCCGAAAAGGAATATAAAGTAACTGCCATGATTAAAGCTTCTAAAGAAGGTTCATTTAACGTACAAATGGGTAACTGGGGCGCTACGACAGAAAAGCAAATCTCGGTTAGTACTGAGTGGGAGGAGCAATTTGTTACATTTAACACCATCACTACTGAGTCTTCATTTGTTGTATTTCAACCAGGTACTTTTGATGGGGACATTGAAGTTCAGTGGGTTCGTGTTAGCCACTCTGAGGCTCCAGCTGTTTCTTTTTACGTAAACCAGCTTGAGAACAGTGAGATGCTATCAGGCGGTTCAATGGACAACTTCGTTGTTCGCGAGTTTGGTAAGGCTGATGTTCCCGGTGCCATCCTAGAAGGTGAAGGACCTGACGGAATGAATGCCATCAAGATTAATTCTATTGCAGATCCTGCTAATTCATGGGATACTCAGTTCTTTATTTATACACCGGGTAAGGCATGGGAAGCTGGTGAGGAGTACAGAATTTCTTTCTGGTATAAAGCTTCTGATGATGCAAATGTTGAATCGCAAGCGCATGGCGATCCGGGCGGTTACATGCATTATGCCATGCTTCCGCAAAATCCTCAATTCACCACTGAGTGGAAACATTATGAAGCCACGAGCTCCATTCCTGCTGAGGGCGATGGTATGAAGAGTATCGCTTTCAACCTCAATGTGAGTACAGAGCAGGTTACTTACTACTTTGCGAACATCGTTTGGGAGACAGTAGAATCAGGCAACAAAATTCCTCTCACCCCTCAAGAAAAGGCTGATACTCTGACTTATGCCATGGAAACATGGATTGCTGGAGTAATGGAAGCTACTGACGGCTACGTTAAAGCGTGGGATGTTGTTAATGAAGCTCTTATTGGCGAAGACAAAGATGGTGATGGAAAATACGACCTAAGATCAGCTAAGCATGCAAGTGAAACTGAATTAGCAAACGATTTTTACTGGGGTGACTATCTTGGTGATGAGTATGTGCGTCTTGCAGTTAAATTTGCTCGTCAATATGGTCCCGCTGATATTAAGTTGTTTGTTAACGACTTCAACTTAGAGTCTGACTGGGATGATAATCAAAAACTGAAGAGTTTGATTAAATGGATTGAACATTGGGAAGATGATGGAGTGACAGTAATTGATGGTATTGGAACTCAAATGCATGTTTCATACTATATGAATCCTGATATTCAAGCAAGCAAAGAAGATCATGTGGTTAAAATGTTCGAATTGATGGCTGCTACAGGTAAACTGGTAGTTGTAACTGAACTTGATATGGGACTGGTAGACGATAATGGTGACAAAGTACTTACTGTTGATGCTACCGATGAACAACTTCAAGCAATGAGTGATTACTATAAGTTTATTGTTCAGAAATATCTAGAAATTATTCCTGCAAGCCAACAAGCAGGTATTACACATTGGTGTCCTACTGATAGCCCTGCTGATTCTTCTTGGAGAGGTGGTGAACCTGTGGGATTATGGACTGAAAAGTTTAGTACACGCAAACACACATATGCAGGTTTTGCAGATGGACTATCTGTAAAGTAATTTAATTAAAAGATGTCGGAGAGTGTTTCATAAGCTATATTATACTCTCTGGCATCTTTTTTTCTATAAAAAATACAATACAAACCATTTCAAAATGATTAATCGTGAATTTATCGAATATAGATTCATACCTCTTTTATTATTTTTCGTATTGACCGAAGCGTGCTCAGATGACGAGATAGATAATAAGTCTGAGCCCTATGCTGTTGTTTTACAAAATATTTTTTTTATTCCTCCAGACAGAGGGGAGACAACCATAACAGTGGAATCTTCTGGTACCACTTGGGAAATAGTAATGAATGAAGATAATAACATTATTACTGATATAGCACCATCCAAAGGTGGCAGTACCGAAATCAAACGAGTATTAACCGATGTAACAATAAAATATACAGAGAATAATACACCTGACAGCCGTGAGCAAAAGTTATTTTTGAAAAACGAAAAAACAGGTGAACGTTCACCATTTACTCTCGTACAAAATACTCCTGAATCACCAGTTATTGAAGCAACACCAAAGCTTCCAAAACTCACTGTTGATGGAAGATTTTTGAAAAATGAAAATAACGAGATCATCAATTTGCATGGTTTCGCCCAAACATACAGTCCCTTCTTTAATCAAAGTGCGTGGAATAACTATGACGTGCAAAGTTGTCTCAGCTATAACAAGCGGATGATTGATGAGATTATGGCTGCCGGATGGAAAATGAATTTCGTCAGAATGCACATGGATCCCTACTGGAGTGACGATCCTTCTAAACCCTCTGTTCGTTATGAAGGACATGAACGCTTTTCGCAGGCTCGATTTAAAAAATACCTGGATGATGTCTTTATTCCCATGGCGGAACACGCTATAAGTAAAGGTTTGTACGTTGTATTCCGTCCTCCGGGCGTGAGTCCTGAAAAAATTGCTGCGGGAGACGACTACAATCAGTTTCTTGAGCTGGTATGGACTATCGTCTCCAGACATCCGAAAATCCGAAACAACTCCGATATCATGTTCGAGCTGGCCAATGAACCCATAAATATATGGGGAACCGACGGCACCTATGGAAGTAACGGGCAAGGACACTTTGATCAGATGAAAAAGTTTTGCCAAAGTATTGTCGACAAGATAAGGGCTAACGCCGATAACGTGATATGGGTCCCTGGATTAGCATACCAATCCTCATTCAGCGGATTTGCTAATAATCCGGTGGAAGGCACCAATATTGGATATGCGGTGCATGCCTACCCAGGATGGTATGGCAGTGATACCGAAGAAGCAAGTCCCGAGCTCGGAGGTACAATGGGTGGGGGATATGAAAGTTTTCAACGTGGATGGGACACTCAGATAAAACCCGTTGCCGATTTTGCCCCAATCATGGTGACAGAGATGGATTGGGCACCCAAAAAGTACAATGCCTCGTGGGGGAAAAGCTTCACGGGAACAGTAGGAGGCTCTGGCTTTGGTGCTAACTTTAAATATATCGCAGATATGACAGGAAATGTAAGCTGGCTCATATTTACCGAATGCCATTGGCTTGCAGCCTTTAAAAACATTGAAGGGACCCCGGGGCAATACACGTTTTTGAACGATCCTGAAGCGTGTCCATGGTCCACCTACCATTGGTATAACCAATATGCCGACGGAAGCACCAGTGTTCAAGAAGAACCGGAGAGCATCTCTATTTTAGGAATAGAAGAGCAGGTTCAGTTAATAACGGGCGACAGCAGATACCTCATCGTGGAAGCATCTTATCCTAATGGAACTTCGCGCCCAGTTACCAATGATATCCGATTTGAAATATCCGATCAATCGATCGTCGCCATAGATAAAAATGGGAGAATGAGTGCTTTGAAAGACGGTGAGGCAACGGTTACCGCCACCTACACCTCTTCTAGTGGAACAAGTATCAAGATTATCTTTACAGTTTACGCTACCTCGTTCCCGCTTACAAAGGAATTGTTTAATCCGTCAATTTGGGAAAACGGATCGTTTGATGAAGAAACAAGGACACTGATTACAGGGCAATATGGTTTTGGAGGTTGGCAATACAACAACGGTATTGATTTTTCAGATTACAAATATCTTGTTGTGGAGTTAGAGAATGATAATGATTCGGGAGTTTCTTTCAGACTTTTTGATGAAAATAATTATTGGTCCCAACCCGCAATGTATGACTTCGATAATTCACGAAGAATAATAATTGAACTTGACAAAATGTATAAAACAATCAATGAAGAACAAGTCAGGCTCAATCCGACTCACATCTATATTGCCGGTTTTTGGTCGATTGGTGGTGAAAAAATTATAATAAAAGATATTTACCTGACGGATTTACCAAATTAAAAAATCAAATAGTTTAAAAAAATCAAAATATAATATTAAAACACATATTTATGACACAATTTTACATAACACTCATAATCCTTTTTTTCTCGCTGTTTTTATCAGGATGGAGCAATACGAAAACAGAAGATAGTAATAATTCACCAACTTTAAAAGAAATATTTAAAGATAATTTTCATTTCGGAACGGCATTAAATCTCAGTCATATAGATGGAACAGATAAGCCTGGACTGAAAATTGTAAGAAATCATTTTTCTTCTATCGTTGCCGAGAACTGTATGAAGAGTATGTATTTGCAACCATCGGAGGGTGTGTTTTTCTTTGATGAGGCTGATAAATTTGTAGAGTTTGGCGAACAGAATAACATGCATATTGTGGGGCATACTCTGATATGGCATTCTCAGGCGCCATCATGGTTTTTTACTGATAAAGACGGCAATGAGATTTCCGCTGAACAGCTCAAAGAACGAATGAGAAATCACATTCAAACTATCGTTTCAAGATATAAAGGACGTATTCATGGTTGGGATGTAGTGAATGAAGCAATAGAAGATAATGGCGAATTCCGGAAAAGTAAATTCTACCAGATATTGGGTGAAGACTTCATCCCTTTGGCATTTCAGTATGCGCATGAAGCTGATCCGGATGCTGAGCTCTATTATAACGACTACAACGAGTGGCATCAGGGTAAACGTGAGACCATTGTCAGGTTGGTGGGCACTCTGAAAAAAAGGGGAATTCGAATTGATGGAGTGGGTATGCAGGGGCATGTGGGAATGAGCTATCCAACTTTGGAAGAGTACCAAGCTGCCATTGTTGCTTACACGGATGCTGGAGTAAAAGTGATGATCACTGAATTTGATATGAGTGCGCTTCCCACATTCCAGCGAAACGTTGGGGCCAATATCTCAGATACTGAGGATTATCAAGACAAGATGAATCCATATAGAGAGACATTACCCGACTCGGTAATGACAGAATGGAAAAACCGGATGATTGATTTTTTTAACCTGTTTATTCATAACAGTGATAAAATTAGTCGCGTGACAATGTGGGGGGTAACCGATGGTGACTCATGGAAAAACAATTATCCTATACGTGGGCGAACGGATTATCCTTTGCTATTTGACAGGGCGTATAATGCAAAACCTGTAGTTCAAGAAATCATAAACATGACTTATGAGGCAAAATAACACTTTAATTAAAATAATATTTTTACTTTTATCAGCATGGGCACTTTATAAACTACATAATCATATACTCGCAGGAGAATTTTTACAGGAGTAGTTCCCTTTGTTTAACAATTAAGCGATTAAATTGCAAATTATTTTGAACATAAAGTAAATAAATCTCAAGATGTGACAGAATAGTCCGATACGAAATAAAAGGAACTAAATTGATAAAAACAGGAAACTACAGAGATTTTTGAAATGTGAACACGCAAGCTATTGCGTGAATAATGGGAGAAATGTTATATAGCTTAAAGCGAATAAGTGCAGAATGTTACTTCTATATCGATAATATAGTAGTCAAAAGGATATGAAAAGTAATATATTTACAGACACATATTTATAAAACAAGAAACAATAATAAATTTATTTCGATGCGAATAAAAGGAGTAATTTTTAAAAGAAAGATAGTTTTATTGACTACAATACTATTTTGCATCCCAATTATTTTAGGTGCTGCAGATAAGTTCATTTTTCCTATTAAAGATAATTCATCCATTGTTCTTTATGAGACTGGGGTAATACCTTCTATTTGGATTGAGTCAACCGCCGATAAAGGAGTGGAGAGGGCTGTTCTTGATCTACAGTCAGATTTCACAAAAGTAACCGGAGCATTTCCACAGATTATATCTGGCCTGCAGGAAGGTAAATCTCCTCTGATCATCATAGGAACTATTGGAGCAAACTCAATCATTGATGAATTAGTAAAACAAAAGAAACTCAACGGCTCGGAGTTGAAAAATAAAAATGAGAAATTTATTATTCAGTCGATAACGAATCCTTTCCAAGGAGTGAATGAAGCGATAGTAATTGCGGGCAGCGATAAGCGGGGAACAATATATGGGATATACGAGTTATCACGACAATTAGGTGTATCTCCCTGGTACTATTGGGCTGATGTTCCTGTTGCGAAAATGGAAGCCATCTATTTTCAAAAAGGAATCTATACCGATGGTGAACCGGCCGTAACCTATCGCGGCATCTTTCTCAACGATGAATGGCCATCTCTCGGTGGTTGGGCGCAGGCGACTTTTGGAGGCTTCAACAGTAAGTTCTATGAAAAGGTTTTTGAACTTATCCTGAGATTGAAGGGAAACTTTCTGTGGCCGGCCATGTGGAACAGTGCCTTTTATGATGATGATCCGTTGAATGGACCATTGGCTGATGAGATGGGTATTGTAATGAGTACCTCACATCATGAACCGATGTCATTGGCTCAGAAAGATTGGAGTATAAGAAGAAACGGTGATTGGAATTATAATACAAATGCCAAAAATCTCCAAGATTTCTGGAGAATGGGTATTGAGCGCAGTAAAGACTGGGAGCAGATTGTCACCATTGGAATGCGGGGCGATGGAGATGAAGCCATGGAAGAGGATACCAATATAACACTTCTTGAAAAGATCGTGCAAGATCAACGCGAAATCATCCAAAAGGTTACCGGAAAAAAAGCAAAGGAAACCCCACAAGTCTGGGCGCTTTACAAAGAGGTGCAGGACTATTATGATAGTGGAATGCGAGTACCTGATGATGTAACGTTACTGTATTGTGACGACAATTGGGGAAATGTCCGAAAACTACCTAATATAGATGCTAAACCTCGCAAAGGTGGTTACGGGATGTATTACCATTTTGACTATGTAGGTGCTCCCAGAAACTCAAAATGGCTAAATATCAGCCCTGTTCAACGTATCTGGGAACAAATGAATCTGTCTTATGAACATGGTGTGGATCGGATATGGGTGGTAAATGTGGGTGATTTGAAACCGATGGAATATCCGATTAGTTTTTTTCTTGATATGGCTTGGAACCCCAGACAGTTTAATGCACAAAATCTCATAGAACACACAAAAAAATGGGCAACCGAACAATTTGGTGAAACATATGCAAGTGAGATATCTCGTATGATTAATTTTTATTCTAAATACAATCGCAGAGTTACACCCGAAATGCTAAATGAGAATACATACAGTTTGGAAAACTATAATGAATTTGAGTGTGTTGTGAATGAATATCGTGAGTTGGCACTCGATGCTCAGCGTCTTTATAATGATATTCCTGCTGCACAACGCGATGCGTATTTCCAGCTTGTGCTTTATCCGATTGATGCCTGTTGTAATTTGTACGAGATGTATTACGCTGTTGCTAAGAATAAACAATTGGCGAAAAAAAATGATATTCGTGCCAATTACTTTGCTGATAAAGCCAAGAAACATTTTGAGCGAGATTCTTTATTGTCGTATGAATACAATAATAATATAGCTGGTGGTAAATGGAAACATATGATGGATCAGACCCATATAGGTTATACTTCTTGGCAGGAGCCTAAGCGAAATGTTATGCCGGAAGTTAAATATGTTTCACACGGTGAAATCGCAAAAAAGACCTTTATAGAGAAAAATGGGTATGTTTCGATTGAAGCTGAGGGTTATTCACATGCTGTGAACTCAACCCATATTCGCTGGGAAGTAATTCCTTATTTTGGTAAAACGAAGTCCGGTGTAACTATCTTTCCACAAAACGTATATCCTGCTGAAGATGAAGAGTTATATTTAGAGTACGGAATTGAGTTTGAATCGACAGGTGAATTTGAAGTCCAATTATATTTAGCACCTACTCTGAATTACAACGAGAATAAGGGCTTGCGTTATGCAATATCATTTGACGGAGAAATTCCTCAAATTATCAATTTCAACGGACACTACAAAGGGGAATTAGATAAATGGCAAGCTGAACACATCATAAAATCGACTTCCAAACATACAATTTCACAATCAGGTACACATACACTTCGATTCAGTGTACTCGATCCGGGAATTGTGTTACAAAAAATAGTTGTTGATACGGGTGGTTTGAAACCAACTTATTTGGGTCCTCCGGCAAGCGATTATAAATAAGCAATGATTAGATTTATTTAATCATTCCAAATATTAAAAAAACAATTTTTCATCTCAAGTTAATTGTTTTGTTTTAGAGGGCAAGGTTTTGCGCGCCTTGTCCTCTTTTGTTCACTTGAATATGAAATACTTAAAAACGATAAATACTCATATGAAACTTAGTACAAATGTGATACGATACTCATTAATGTATCTCTTTTACAAAAAACAGATTAGGTTATCTGTAATATTAATATTTTTAATTTGTTCAAATACATACTCTCAGAATAAGCTTTATAGGAACAGTTTTTCTTTACATGATGTGAAGCTGCTAGAAGGGCCTTTTAAGCATGCGCTTGACCTTAATGTTGATGTTTTGCTTCAGTATGATGTGGATCGCTTGCTGGCTCCCTTCCTGCGTGAAGCGGGATTGCCACTAAAGGCGGAAACGTATGGCAATTGGGAAAAGGACGGGCTTGATGGTCATATAGGGGGGCATTACCTTACATCAATGGCTATACACTATGCGGCTACCGATAATGAGACGTGTAAAGAGCGGATGGATTACATGGTGTCTGAATTGAAACGATGTCAGGCAAACAGTAAGCATGGTGAGGGATATATAGGTGGTGTTCCTGTTGTGCAAACAATTGACGGTAAGAGTTATAACCTTTGGAAGGAGCTCAAAAATGGGAATACCGGTATTATATGGAGCTACTGGGTGCCCTGGTACAATTTACATAAGACTTACGCAGGTCTGCGTGATGCATGGATGTATGGGGATAATGAAGAGGCTTTACTGGTGTTTCTTGCCTACTGTGACTGGGGGATTGATTTGATTTCTCATTTGGATGATAATCAGATGGAGGAGATGCTTGCGAATGAATTTGGAGGAATGAATGAGGTTTACGCCGATGCATACCAAATAACAGGAGAGGAGAAATATTTGAAGGCAGCCAAACGATTTTCCCATAAAGAAATATTTGACAGCATGAAGAATCGGGAGGACAATCTTGACAACAAGCACGCAAATACACAGGTACCTAAGGCAGTGGGTTACCAACGGGTCGCTGAAGTGAGCGGTGATCCTGATTACACTGCTGCTGCTACTTTCTTTTGGGAAACTGTTGTTTATAATCGTTCGCTTGCTTTGGGTGGAAATAGTCGTCGTGAACATTTCCCCTTTGCACATGACTGTGACGAGTATATGGATGACAGGCAAGGTCCTGAATCCTGCAATACCAACAATATGCTAAAACTTGCAGAAGGCTTATTCCGGATGAACCCTCAAGCTAAGTATGCTGATTATTACGAACGGGCCATGTACAACCACATCCTTTCAACCCAACATCCCAAACATGGCGGATATGTATATTTTACGCCAGCACGTCCATCTCATTACCGGGTTTATTCTGCACCTCATGAAGCAATGTGGTGTTGCGTAGGTACCGGTATGGAAAATCACGGGAAGTATGGAGAGTTTATATACACTCATTCAGCTGACTCTTTGTTTGTAAATCTGTTTGTGGCATCGGAGCTTACATGGAAAGAGAAGGATGTTGTTGTAGAACAGAAAACAGATTTCCCGGTTGAAGAAGGAAGTACGCTTACCATTCGTGTTGAACAGCCGGTTCACTTCAAACTATTAGTCCGTCATCCAGGATGGGTAGCGACATCCGGGATGGAAGTTGTATGTGACGGAGTAAATTATGCTGAAAATTCGGTACCATCCTCTTACATATTGATAGACAGAATATGGAGCGACGGGGATGTGGTGCAGATAAAAACTCCGATGCAGGTAACTGTTGAGGAGATGCCTAATGTGACTACAGCTATAGCTATCATGCGTGGACCAATATTGATGGGTGCCAAAACAGGAACGGATAATATGCCGGGACTTATAGCCAATGATGACAGGTGGGCACACATAGCCCACGGGCCTATTGTATCGCAGTTTGACGCTCCGCACATTATTGGTGATCGAGAGGAAATCCTGGCAAAACTTAATAGAATGCAGCCGATAGCAGAGAAGCCTTTTAGTTATACAGTGCCCGAACTTTTTGATCGAGAGGAATACAAAGACCTTGTGTTGGAGCCTTTTTACGGGATACACGACAGTCGTTACATGATGTATTGGTTGTCTATGACGCAGTCTGAGTTTGACAGATATACACAAGAAGTCAAGGTAAAAGAACAGGATAAAATTATTCTCGACCAACGTACGGTGGATGGTGTTATAACCGGAGAACAACAGCCGGAGGTTGACCATGCAATGATATCGAAGGACTCACGCAGAGGACATAGAAGAGACCGGGCGTGGCGAGATGCGCACAATGGTGGCTATTTTGGATACACACTTTCTACTGCACAGCAAAAAGATCTTTCGCTGATGATAACCTATTGGGGAAATGAGGAAGATGAAAAAGAACTTATCATACGGGTGGATGGTGAGGTGCTGGTAACAGAAAATGTTGTTGGTAAATGGAATGTAAATGATTTTGTTAATGTGGAGTATAAGCTTCCAGAGCAATTGCTCGAAGGCAAGAATAAAATAACTGTAGTATTTGAGACAACCAAGGAAAAGAGTACGGGTGAGATTTTTGATATACGGTTGTTGAGAGCAAAGAGACAATGAAATAGTACTCTTGCAGTTTAAAATAATTTATAACAAAACATTAAATTGAAACAGATATGATTAAAGTAATTTTCAATCATTCGAAGAAAAGATTGACAGGACTATTGTTGTTATCATTTTTGTTGACTATAGCTAGACTTTCGGCGCAGGATCTGAAACTGAATTATGACAAACCGGCAAAGGTTTGGGAAGAAGCGATACCATTGGGTAATTCCCGTCTTGGAGCGATGGTGTATGGCATTCCTCATAGAGAGGAAATTCAGTTGAATGAAGAAACGATTTGGGGAGGAGGTCCATATCGTAATGACAATCCCGAAGCGTTAAAAGCACTGCCGAAAGTTAGGGAGTTGATATTTGAGGGGGAGAACAGGGAAGCTGATCGTTTGATTAACCAGACGTTCTTTACCAAGACCCATGGTATGCCTTTTCAGACAGCAGGGAGTATTATCCTGGAATTTCCAGGGCACGATAATTTCCAACACTACCGGCGCAAACTCGACCTTAACCGGGCAGTGACCACTACGCACTACGAGGTGGAGGGAGTGAAATATACCCGTGAGGCATTCTCCTCCTTTGCCGACGATGTGATCATCATGCGGATTACCGCAAGCAAAAAGGGAGCATTGAACTTCAAGGCCGGATACACCAACCAGTCAGAACATACGGTATCCGGGAAAGGGAATATACTCGTACTCGAAGGGAAAGGTTCCGACCACGAAGGTATTCCGGGAGCCATCCGCTACCAGACACATACCCAGGTAAAGAATAGTGACGGGGTTGTTGAAGTGAACGGTGACAGGATTTCCGTAACCGGTGCGACCTCCGTTGTCATTTACATTTCCATCGCCACCAATTTTACCGATTATACAACGGTGGATACCGACCATGCCGCCAAAGCGGCACGGTTACTCTCGACCGCGAGTAAAAAGAAATTTGACCAGGCCTTGAAACAACATTCACGGATTTACAACGAACAGTTCAGTCGTTTCTCACTTTCGCTGGGCGGTTTATCCGGAACAGACGCGCTTACCACCACCCGTCGTATTCTCAATTTCCAGGATGACCAGGATCCGGCATTGGTGACCCTTTTGGCTCAGTTTGGCCGTTACCTGCTTATCTCGTCTTCACAACCGGGAGGACAGCCCGCCAACCTGCAGGGTATATGGTGTAACAGCATGCATCCGGCATGGGACAGCAAGTACACCATCAATATCAACACCGAAATGAACTATTGGCCGGCTGAAGTGACCAACTTGTCCGAAACGCACCAGCCACTGTTTCAAATGCTAAAAGAATTAAGCGTTAGTGGAGAAGAAACAGCCAAAGTGATGTACGGTGCGGATGGATGGGTAACCCATCATAATACCGATCTTTGGCGTGTTACCAGCCCAATCGATTTTGCTGCTGCCGGCATGTGGCCAACGGGTGGTGCCTGGCTATGCCAGCATTTGTGGGAGCATTACCTTTACACAGGAAATGAAGGTTTTTTAGCAGAAATATATCCAATCCTAAAAGGTTCCGCTGATTTTTTCATGTCATCTCTCATAGAGCATCCCTCTTACGGATGGATGGTTGTTTCTCCTTCAGTCTCACCCGAGCATGGTCCTATAACAGCCGGATGTACAATGGATAATCAAATTGTTTTGGATATTCTGACACGAACAGCAGAGGCAAGCCTAATTTTAGATAGGGATGAAGATTACAGAGCAGATCTATTGACTATGGCCGCCAAGCTGCCACCTATGCATATTGGTAAATATTCACAGCTCCAGGAGTGGCTCGAAGACAAGGATGATCCAAAAAGTGACCATCGTCATGTATCTCATTTATACGGTATGTACCCCAGTAACCAGATTTCGCCTTATAATACCCCTGAACTTTTTGAGGCAGTACGCAATTCTCTTAATTACCGAGGCGATATGGCTACGGGATGGTCTATAGGGTGGAAAGTAAACCTTTGGGCGCGTCTGCTTGATGGTGACCATGCCTATAAGATTATCAATAATATGCTTACACTTGCAGGTCACGATAATCCCGAAGGAAGAACATATCCCAATATGTTCACAGCGCACCCGCCATTTCAGATTGACGGAAATTTTGGGTTAACAGCCGGTGTTGCCGAAATGTTGCTTCAAAGCCATGACGGTGCTGTTCATCTACTTCCGGCTTTACCAGCTGTATGGGATGAAGGTTCTGTTTCGGGTATTGTTGCACGCGGCGGTTTTGAAATATCCATGAAGTGGAAAGAAGGTAAAGTTATTGAAGTGGAAGTGTATTCCAAAATAGGTGGCAACCTGCGGCTCCGCTCTTACACCCCGCTCATGGGGAAAAACCTGGCAGTGGCTCAGGGAGAGAATCCCAACAGCTTGCAACAACCGGGCGATACAGCCAAACCCGTTATATCGGAAAAGGCTTCCTTGGAAGGAGTGCAATTGGCAGAGGTATTCGAATACGATATACCCACCCGTGTGGGAAAGCGCTATACGTTTAAAGCTGTCAACTGATTATTGATTGAATTTATCATACAAAACAACACTAAAAATGAAAAGAAATTTCATCCTTTTGCTCCTTGTGGTATCCTTCGCCGGTTGTACTGCACAAAGAGAGGGAGTAACCCGTTACACCAATCCCGTTATCAACGCCGATGCGCCTGACCCATCATTAACCCGTCAGGGTGATGATTTTTATCTTATCACCACCACCATGCACATGATGCCCGGTGCACCCGTCATGAAGTCCAAAGACCTTGTGAACTGGGAAATTGTCAGCTACCTGTACGAAACGCTGCATGACACCCCGAAATATGACATGGACGAAGGCACAGTGTACGGCCGGGGGCAATGGGCCTCATCCATCCGTTATCATGAGGGGAAATTCTATGTGCTCTTCTCTCCGAACGACCAGCCTTACAGTGCCTATATCTATTCCACCACCGATCCTGCAACCGAAAAGTGGCAACTGGTTTCGCGCACGGCTCATTTTCACGATGCATCCCTCTTCTTTGACGACGACGGGCGGGTGTTCGTATTTTATGGCACGGGCGACCTGCGGGAATTGGAACCGGATTTGTCGCGAGTGAAGGAAGACGGTGTCCACATGAAGATATTCGAAAGGGATGAAACCGAAACCGGATTGCTCGAGGGAAGCCATGTTGTGAAGCACAATGGTAAATACTACCTGATGATGATCTCCTGGCCGCAGGGTGAACCCCGCCGCCAAGTATGTTACCGCGCCGACAACATCACCGGCCCCTACGAAAAGAAGGTGGTGCTGGAAGACAATTTCGCCGGGTTCCCGTATGTAGGTCAGGGATCGCTGATAGACGACAAGCACGGCAACTGGTATGCCGTCATTTTCCAGGATCGTGGTGCCATAGGGCGTGTTCCTTTGCTTATGCCCGTGCGTTGGGTGGACGGCTGGCCCATGTTGGGTGATGAAAACGGCAAAGTGCCGGCAAGCGGTGAGATACCCCTGAAGCCCCATCCTGTAAACAGCCGAATTGTGGACAGTGATGATTTCAGCGGTACAGCATTAAAAAGATGCTGGCAATGGAACCACAATCCCCGGAATGAAAACTGGTCGCTGTCTGAGCGTCCGGGTTACTTGCGACTCAGGACAAACCGGCCGGTGGATAACCTCTATGCCGCCTATAACACGCTTACCCAACGCATGGAAGGCCCCCAATGCAAAGGGATCGTATCTATCGACCTTTCCGGAATGCAGGATGGCGATGTGACCGGACTCAGTGCATTCAATGGCCATTCGGGTTTATTGTCGGTGGTAATGGAAGGAGACAGGAAATACCTCACCATGTCCACCAACGTGGTTGAACTGAGTGACAAGGAAAAAGTGATTCTCAATGTGGAGGTAGAGGAAAAGGAAAGGATCGAATGGACGCAGGAAAATATTTACCTGCGTATAGATTGCGATTTCAATTTTCACAAGGATATCGCCACTTTTTATTACAGTGCGGACAATGAACACTGGACAAAAATCGGCACCGATTTCAAGATGCAGTTCGATTACAAAAAACTCTTTATGGGTACCCGTTTTGCCATTTTCAATTATGCCACAAAAGAGAGTAGTGGTTACGTAGATGTGGATTTTTTCGAATACAAACAACTTTAGTCATATGAAAACATCATTTTACATTATTGCTTTATTCTCTTTCCTACTATTTGGATGTAATAGACAATGCAGTCAGACTCCCTTGTCTCCTTGGATAGAAGGCGCATTCGAAACCCAAGAGTATCGAAATTTATTTAATGAAATAGGTTATTCAGAGAAAGAAATAGATGAGAAACTAGCAGAGATCTTTCATAATCTCTTTGAGGGAGATAACAAAATTTACTTTGAAGTAGACGACTCCATGGCATATATTTCAGACATTAAAAACCATGATGTACGCACTGAAGGCATGTCTTATGGAATGATGATTGCTGTTCAACTTGATAAAAAACAAATATTTGATCGTCTTTGGCGATGGTCGAAACATTATATGCAGCATATTGAAGGTCCAATGAAAGGGTATTTTAGATGGAGCTGTCAGATTGATGGTACTCCAAACTCACAGGGCCCTGCTTCTGATGGGGAATTGTATTATATAACTGCTCTTATCTTTGCCTCCAACCGTTGGGGAAATGCTACGGGAATTGATTATCTTTCTGAAGCACAATTTATACTCAATTCATCGATGGAAAAGACCGGTGAAAATGGTATTACTCCACTGATTCATCCGGAACATCAGTTAATCACCTTTGTACCTACCGGTTTTGGTGCCAGTTTTACTGATCCGTCATATCATATCCCTGCTTTTTATGAAGTGTGGGCTCGATGGGCAGAAGATGGTAGAAGTGATTATTGGAGAGAGTGCGCGCAGCTAAGTCGCGAGTACTTACATAAGGTTGTTCATCCTGAAACAGGTCTTAATCCTGACTACAGTCATTATAACGGTTCCTTACTTAATAGTAACAGAATTATTGGAGATGCCTTTCGTTTCGATTCATGGCGCGTACCAATGAATATCGCGCTCGATTATTCGTGGTGTTGTGTGGATCAGGATTGGCAGCAAGAGTATGGACATAACATACAAAACTTTCTCTACTCGCAAGGATTAGAAACATTTGTTGATCAATACAATATAGATGGTACGATGGTTGCCGATACATTAAAAGCTGGAAATTATCCAAAGAACCTACGCCATTCCTTAGGACTGGTAGCCACTTCTGCCACTATATCCCTGGTCTGCACTCACAATAAAAGCCGCGAGTTTGTAAGTCATTTTTGGGAAAGCAAACATGAACCGTATGAGGATGGCTTCTTTGATGCATACTTTGACGGTTTATTACAACTATTTTGCTTTATGCAATTGAGCGGAAAATATCAAATCATTTTTCCAACAGACAATAGATAAGTAAAAATATTAAAATCATAAATAATTAAAAAAATGAAGATAATTAAACTCCTACGCACGAAGCATTGGCTGTCTATGCTATTTGTTGCGACATCTGTGATTTTTATGGCAGTTGGCTGTAATTCACAAAAGAACATCCAACAAGAAAAGAACATTTACGGCAGTGGGGCAAATCCCTACCTACCACTCTGGGAACATCTACCGGATGGAGAACCTAGAGTTTTTGAGGATCCTGACAATCTAGGTAAATATCGGGCATACATTATAGGATCGCATGACCTGAGATTCAATAGTTATTGCGGTCCTGATATTAGGATGTGGTCTGCTCCTGTGGAAAATCTATCTGAATGGCGTGATGAGGGACCTATATTTACTTATGAAGTAGATAATCAGTGGGACGTAATGTACGCGCCTGACTTGGTTGAAATCAAAAAGAAGGATGGAACAAAAGAATATTACTTATATCCACATAGCCGTGGACCTAACAGGGAAGCTATGGTTGCAAAAGGGAGTAGACCTGCCGGTCCTTTTACTCCTATTAACCTAACCGAAAATGGAAGAGGTGTACTGCCGGGAAGTATTTTAGGCTTTGACCCTTCAGTATTTATTGATTATATCACAGATCCACAGGATCCCGATTATGAAATCGGTTTCAGGGCGTATGGGTACTGGGGCTTTCAAAGATCTCTGGCAGCTGAATTAGACCAGAACACAATGTATTCGGTAAGACCCGACACAGAGATAATTCCTTACTTCATGCCTGCTGGCTCGCCTGAAGGGAATATTCGTGATCCGGAAGGAACTGAATATCCATGTATCTATCCTGATGAAAAACCGGAGGGTTTTAATTTTTTCGAGGCTTCATCAATTCGAAAAATAGGCAACAAATATGTGATGGTTTACAGTGGCTATTCCGGACCAGAATATGGAACAGGGAATAGCAACTCTACTTTGAGATATGCATATGGCGATACACCTTTGGGACCTTGGAAAAGTGGAGGTGTATTGGTTGATTCACGTGCGCCTGTTGTAAATAGAGATGGCACGGCTATGCAGACGACAAATGGAGGGCACAACACGCATGGTAGTATTGAACTAATTAATGATCAATGGTATGTGTTTTATCACAGACCACCCAGAAATTTTGGATTTGCTCGTCAACCAATGGTTGCACCAATTATTATAGATAGTGAACAGGAGCCGGTATCACAAGGAGGAAAAGTTACTATTCGCGGATACGATCCTTATGCTGAGGATAAAATATGGAGTGCAAAGACTAACGACGGTGTAGAATATACGGGGGCAGAAGTTACATCTGAAGGTTTTCATATTTATGGACTTGATCCTTATCAGTACTATTCTGCAGGATATGCATGTTATCTCTCTGAAGTGGGTACTATGCAGGACTCTTGGGATATTTGGGATAATCATATGCCGGTTACAAATGTGAAGAATGGGCATACTATTGGTTTCAAATATTTTGGATTTGGTGGATTGAGCGAAAACAAAAATGGATTAAAAGCATTTGAGGGAGCTAAGAAAGGAAACAACACAACACTGAATCTTTATCTTACTCCAAAAGCGTCTGAAGCGTTTAAAGTAAATATTTGGTTGGATGGTCCGTGGGAAAATGCTCCTTGGCACGGAACTAAGATTGGTGAGGTAACAGTACCTGCTAATGCTACAAAAGAGACTACTCAATATGATATTGATGTGTCATCGTTTGTTGATGGACTGAGCCAAAAACATGCTATATTCTTAGTTGCAGAAAGTAATAACTCAGAAGAGTTATTCGATTTTATCGGATTAAGCTTCAGTTCTGATACGAAAAAGGTTGTCCGTCCAACCGTTCCAGAAATAAGTATAACAGTTGATGGAAATCAAATAGATCTACCACCTACACCGGTGCGTTCTACAAACAAAAATGGAATAACCGGCTATGATCTTTATCAAACAGCTTATTCTGTGTCATCAACAGCTGATGAGTTGCCTGTGGTGGCGGCTTCTGCTAATAACAAGGGGGTTAAAATCAATGTAAAACAGGCTGATTCTAACACTAAAACAGCTGTTGTAGAGTTTGACTACAAAGGAGTAGTAAAGACATACAAGATAGTCTTTAAATCAAATAGTTACGCCAGCGGAGGTTTGTCTGCATTGCTTGAGAAAGCGATGAATAGACCCGAAGATTTTGACAAACCAAAAAGCGAAATCGCACATGGTATGGTTGATACAATACAGTATTACTCTTCAACCGTTGATACTGAGCGAAATGCTGTCATTTATACTCCTCCGAAGTTTAATGAAAATAAAAAGTATCCTGTGCTGTATTTACTACACGGGATTGGAGGAGATGAAAACGAGTGGCTCAACCATGGAAGCTTTAACACTATCTTAGACAACTTGTATGCTAATAATAAAATAGTTGATATGATTGTTGTTCTCCCCAATGGAAGAGCAATGAAGGATGATCGAGCTACTGGGGATATTATGGCGAAAGACAAAGTTGAAGCTTTTGCTACTTTTGAAAAAGATCTTATTATAGACTTAATACCTTTTATAGAAAACAATTATCCGGTACTGAAAGATCGAGAGCATAGAGCCATAGCTGGTTTATCTATGGGTGGAGGGCAATCACTTAATTTTGGATTGGGTAATCTGGACAAGTTTGCGTGGGTTGGAGGATTTTCCTCTGCACCAAATACAAAGTCTCCTGAAGAATTAATCCCTCAGCCGGATAAAACTCAAGAAGAGCTCAAGGCTTTGTGGATTTCTTGTGGTGATCAGGACCGACTCATAAACTTTAGTGAACGCCTACATGACTTTCTTGATGAAAATCATATAGACCACATATATCAAGTAATCCCAGATGGACATCACGACTTTTCTGTATGGAAAAAAGATCTTTATGAGTTTTCTCAAATATTGTTTAGCTATTAGCTTCGAGTAAATTTCAAAACACTGTTTAGGA
>CAYFUQ010000022.1:0-3372 GCA_964346415.1 uncultured Proteiniphilum sp. | reverse complement strand
TCTCAAATATTGTTTAGCTATTAGCTTCGAGTAAATTTCAAAACACTGTTTAGGAATAAAAAATATAGTAAAATGATTAATTTTAAGAAAATATTAGTATTGCTTACTTCACTATTATTAACAGCAAATATTAATGCGCAAAAAATTCGACACACTCATAGTAGCGTTAAATATAATGTGCAGGGTATTGATGTAGAGTTACAGTTTTTCAACTCTAAGACTGTGAGAGTTTTAAAAAGACCAGATAACACTAGCATAGACAAAGAAAGTCTATCTGTAATTAAATCGCCTGAAAATGTAGAATTTATAAGCTCGGAAAGAAAAGGTATTAAATGTTTTAAAACAAATGATTTAGAAGTTACTATTAACTTGAATACCGGAGAGGTTGCATTCTATAATACTAAGGGCCAGCATCTGTTGAAGGAAAAGGGGATGCCTGTTTTTATAGACTTTGATGATGCCGGTAACAAAACCTTTAATGTTACACAAAAGTTTCTTTTAGAGAAAAATGAAGCTATTTACGGTTTAGGGCAGCTCCAAAATGGGAAAATGAATCAACGTAATCAGACTAAACATCTGATACAGGGAAATGTGGAAAACGTTGTGACATTTTTTCAATCTACCAAAGGGTATGGAGTTTTCTGGGATAACTATTCACCAACAACATTTAGTGACGATAATGAGGAGACATATTTTTCTTCGGAAGTTGGAGATTGTGTAGATTATTACTTTATGTACGGAGGTTCTGCTGATGGCGTTATTGCTGAAATACGTGAACTAACGGGGCAGGTGCCTATGTTTCCATTATGGACTTATGGATATTGGCAAAGTAAAGAGAGATACAAAAGCCAGGAAGAGATTGTGGATGTAGTTCGCAAATATCGTGAACTGGGTGTTCCATTGGATGGAATCATTCAAGACTGGCAATATTGGGGGCACAACTATTTGTGGAATGCAATGGATTTTCTAAATCCATCATTCCAGGAACCTCAAAAAATGGTAGATGAAATTCATGATATGAATGCTCATATGATAATCTCTATCTGGTCATCTTTTGGGCCGGCTACAAAACCGTATCGTGATCTTAACAAAGGAAATATGCTTTTTGATTTCAGTACCTGGCCACAATCTGGAAATGACAATGTTTGGCCACCTGATATGAGCTATCCTTCGGGAGTTCGTGTTTATGACGCCTACAACCCAAAGGCACGTGATATCTATTGGAAGTATCTTAATGAGGGATTATTTAAGTATGGTATTGACGGTTGGTGGATGGATTCTACCGAGCCTGATCATTTGGACTGGAAACCTGAAGATATGGATACCAAGACCTACTTGGGCTCATTTAGAAGTGTGAGGAATGCCTACCCGCTAATGACAGTTGGGGGAGTTTATGAAAACCAGCGTAAGGTTTCATCCGATAAGAGAGTTTTCATATTAACACGTTCGGGATTTGCAGGACAACAAAGATATGGTGCCAATGTATGGTCGGGAGATGTGGTTTCTTCATGGGATTCATTCCGAAATCAAATTACGGCAGGACTTAACTTTTCTATCTGTGGATTGCCACACTGGAATAGTGATATAGGTGGTTTTTTTGCCGGATCTTACAATAAAGAGTGGGGTGATGGAAGTGCCTCTAAAAACCCGTTGTTTCAGGAACTGTATGTTAGATGGTTGCAGTTTGGAGCTTTTAATCCAATGATGCGTTCACACGGAACCGATTTGTCAAGAGAAATATATCATTTTGGAAGTCAGGGAGAACCAATTTATGATGCTATCGAAAAAACAATAAATCTGCGCTACTCCTTATTGCCTTACATATATTCTACATCATGGGAAGTAACCAATAAGCAATCAACTTTTATGAGAGCTTTGGTAATGGACTTTGTTCATGATAAAAGGACATGGGATATTAAAAATCAATTTATGTTTGGAAAATCAATTCTTGTAGCACCTGTTGTTCAGGCACAATACACCCCCGAAGTTGATATACAAACAAACGAAGAAGATGGATGGAATAAAGAAGATGGTGCTAACTTAGCAGAACAAGATATAAACTTTTCAGATCTGAGAACCTCAAATGTATATCTTCCTGCCGGGACTACATGGTATGACTTCTGGACAAATAAAAGATATAGAGGAGGTAATGAAATAACGATGGAAACAACAATTGATATGATTCCTCTATTTATAAAAGCAGGGACTATCCTTCCAATAGGTCCAACAGTACAATATGCACTAGAGAAAAAGTGGGATAATTTAGAGTTGCGAATATATACGGGTGACAATGGTTCTTTCACATTGTATGAAGATGAGTTTGATAATTACAACTATGAGAAAGGACATTACACTGAAATTCCAATGACTTGGAATGATAAACAGAAAGAATTAACGATTGAGGCACGGAAAGGTGAATACAATGGTATGATTGAAAATCGTAAATTCACTATTGTTCTTCAAGATGGAACAACAAAGAGTGTTGATTATCATGGACAAGAAGTCAGCATTAAATTATAACAAGAAATAAATTTATTTTATTTTAAAACATTACAATTGTGGGATCATTAGATTGGATTGTCATAGGCATATTTGCTATGGCTCTTATTGGCATAATCGTTTGGGTTATGCGTCAGAAGCAGGAAAGCTCTGCAGATTATTTTTTAGGAGGACGTGATGCAACCTGGATTGCAATTGGTGCCTCAATATTTGCCTCAAACATCGGTTCTGAGCACCTTATCGGCTTGGCCGGTGCCGGTGCCTCCAGCGGAATGGCTATGGCACACTGGGAGATTCAGGGTTGGATGATCCTGATATTAGGATGGGTATTTGTGCCATTTTACAGCAGGAGTATGGTTTACACCATGCCCGAGTTCCTAGAAAGACGTTACAACTCCCAGTCGAGAACGATCCTTTCACTGATTTCGCTGATCAGCTATGTACTGACCAAAGTAGCCGTAACGGTTTATGCCGGTGGTTTGGTTTTTCAGCAGGTTTTCGGAATCGACGAGATGTGGGGAATCGACTTCTTCTGGATTGCAGCCGTTGGTCTGGTGCTGATCACCGCCGTTTACACCATCTTTGGCGGGATGAAATCGGTACTTTACACCTCAGTACTGCAAACACCTATATTGCTGTTAGGCTCGCTCATCATCCTTGTTCTCGGATTGAGGGAATTAGGTGGTTGGGATGAGATGATACGCATTGCAGGCGCAACGCCCGTGAATGAATACGGCGACAAAATGACCAGTCTGATGCGCAACATGGGCGATCCTGAATTCCCATGGTTGGGTGCACTGATCGGTTCTGCCATTATCGGCTTCTGGTATTGGTGTACCGACCAATATATTGTACAAAGAGTTCTTTCGGGTA
>CAYFUQ010000021.1:18702-30903 GCA_964346415.1 uncultured Proteiniphilum sp. | reverse complement strand
TTGTGTGAGAATTGCTTCGGTGCACCTTCGCAACAGAATTATATACCACACCCCACCGGGGATTGTCATCAACCTTAATCATATCCTTTGTCATAACAGTTATCAACAGCAAATTTAAATCTTAATGCAAGTTACATCTTTTTCATCAATTCACACTTTATATCGCAGTTTGAATTTACTTTTTGTGCGCTCTTAATACTTAAATCACTACATTTGTCGTTCGTTTAATTTTAAACAAAACAATAAATGAATTCAAGAAAACAATTACTCACACCCAAAACGTTTCGTTTCAGGCGGTTTGCCCGAAACTCCTACAGCGTTTTCAACAGTATCCAAAAGATGGTAACCATCGGGGTGCTGTCGGGCAGTGCACTTATTTCGGCACACGCCCAGTCACAAACTCCAGCAGAAGCTATTTTCGAAGGCTCGAAGAAAGAGAGCATCACCGAAAAAGAACTCGATGAAGTGGTGGTAACCGCATCCAAAACCAATCTACCGCTAAACCTGGCTGCAAAAATGGTTACGCTTATCACTTCGCAAGACATTGAGCGGACGCCCGTACAAAGTATCGAAGATCTGCTGACGCACTATGCAGGAATTGATATCCAGCAACGGGGACCACACGGCGTACAGTCGGACATTTCAATAAGAGGTGGTTCATTTGACCAAACGGCCATACTTCTCAACGGTATTAACCTTACCAATCCACAAACCGGACACTACAGTTTCGACATTCCCATCAATCTTTCAGACATCGAACGCATTGAAATAGTGCAGGGACCTACATCTCTTGCCTACGGAGCAGGTGCTTTTGCAGGGGGAATCAACATCATCACAAAAAAAGAATCGCACAACAGTTTTGAGGCAAACCTTGAGGGCGGAATGCACTCGCTTATAAACACCGAAGCAAGAGGCACAATAAGAGCAAACTCATCTCTGCATCAGCTGTCCGCCGGCTACAGACAATCGGACGGATATATGGACAACAGCGACTACAGGATGACAAACCTGCTGTGGCAATCGCGATTCGAAGCCGACAATACGCATATCGACTTCACTGCTGGATACAACGACAAAAACTATGGGGCAAACACTTTCTACACAGCCGCCTTCCCCAATCAGTATGACGACACCGAATCTATATTTATGGCAATACAGGGAGAGACAAACGGCAAACTGAAGTTCAAACCGCAACTATACTGGAACCGACACTATGATGAGTTTCAGCTGGTAAGGGGCGACAATTCCGCCATTCCCTACAACTATCACCGCAGCGATGTGTGGGGTACTAACATGCAGTGGCAATATGCGTCACAATTTGGCATCAGCAGTTTTGGCGGAGAGTTACGAAACGAATCGATAATGAGTAGCGTGTTGGGCAAACCGATGGACAACAACATCGGCAAATACTCCAAGTCGGACAGCCGAAGCCATATCAGCCTCTTTGCCGAGCACAATTTTATATACAACAACCTCACTCTTTCACTGGGCGGACTGCTGAACCACAACACCGCCATTGTGGACAAATATGAGTTCTACCCTGCCATCAACACATCATACAGAATCAACAATAACATAAGTCTGTACGCCTCTTGGAACAAGGCAACACGAATGCCAACATTCACCGACCTATATTACACAACCAAAACACATGCAGGCAACACAGACCTAAAATCAGAACGCTCTGAAGCATTGGAGGCAGGCATCAAACTAAGAAACGAATATATCAACGGCTACCTTAACGCCTACTACATGAAGGGGCGCAATATGATTGACTGGCTGAAACCCGATGCAGAATCACTTTGGGAGTCGGGCAATCTGTCGAAGATTGATAAATATGGATTTGAGGCAGGCATCAATGTAGACTTGCAAAGGATATTGGGCAAAAGACAACCGCTTCAATCCTTCAGCATAGGATATATGCACCTGAAGCAGTATATGAGCGAAACGGAACTAATCTCAAACTACACGCTTAATCATCTGCGCCACAAGCTAACGGCATCACTACAGCACGAGCTGTTTAAGAATGCTACTCTGTCGTGGCACTTCCGTTGGCAAGACCGTGCAGGCAGTTATCTGAAATATACAGACGGACAGCCCGTCGAACAGGTTGGCTACAAACCCTATGCACTGCTGGATGTGAAAGCAAGTTACAGGTTGAACAAACTAAACTTCTTTGTGAACCTCAGCAATTTGCTCAACACCACATATTATGATTTGGGAAATCTGCCCCAGCCAGGAATTTGGGCAACGGGGGGAGTAAAGATTGAAACGAACTTCTAAAATAGGGTATGCCAGCAGGTTGGGAATCACTCTGCGTGATACTCAATCTGTTTTCTTGTGCCCCGTTCCTCATCAAAGATAGTGAGCAGGTAGCAACCATCATCGGGCAAAGGGTCGATGGTGGTCTGCTTTTCAATATTGTTGCGGTGCAGGTTGTGTTTTTGAAGAAACTCTTTATCCTGACCTATACTATATAGTAATTTCTTGCGTTGCTTTTTGTCCATCGTCTCTTTCCAGTAGCCGCGCGGGCGAATGACGAAGCAGGAATAATAATCGTTGCGCAGTGTCTCGGCGGCATCAATTCCTTTCGACTCCAGAAAGCGGTTGAGGTATCGGAACAAGTCCTCAAGCTGATAACCAAAATGAGGAAGGTTGTGAAGGTTGTAGAAATGCGCAATCTCATCAAACAACTCAAAGTATCGCCCCTGATACTCTTGCGACACCAGTCGCTCCATGGTGCGGGTGAAGCGACCGCTGTTCCAAAACTTTTCCAGCGCATGCTCCGCATTGCGGATTCGGTCCAGTTCTGCTTTCGAAATATCGTTGTTGCTAATAATTTCATACGGCGGGTTTTCGTCGTATAGATAACCAAAAGCCGATGCACCCACACGCAGGGCAGTTCCCCGCAACATCTTCAGGAAACCAAGCTGCACCTCCTTTGCCCCAAGGCTGAACACATCGTTGAATGATTTCACAAACCTCTCGTAAGTTTCATGCGGAAGCCCCGCAATCAGGTCGAGATGCAGATCAATCTTCCCACCATCCATCAGTCGGCGTATATTGTGAGCCAGCAGCGGAAAGTCCTGCTTCCGCTTCACGGTAATGTTGGTAGGCTCGTGCGTGGACTGAATTCCGATTTCGAACCTGAAATAATTCTCAGGCACATTATGATTCAGAAAGTCCAGCATCTCCTCGTTGAGCAGGTCGGCATAAATCTCAAACTGCAGACTGAGATTTGGGCGGTGGTTTTTCAGCAGATAGTCAAACACAAAAGCGGTGTGTCGCTTGTTGAGATTGAAAGTACGATCCAGAAACTTCACCTGCTTTGCATCGCTCTCAATAATATATTTGAGATTGTCGGCAATATAATCCTGCGGGAAATATCGCACTCCTCTCTCGAGCGACGAAAGACAATATTGACACTGATAGGGGCAACCGCGCGAAGTCTCAAAATATACAAGTCGGTTCTTCATATGCTCCCTGTCCTCCTCCAGCTGGTAGGGCGACGGATATGTAACCAGCTTTTCGATGTCTGCCTTAACGGCAATCCGGTTTATATGCTCTTTCGAAGAAACGCCGTTAATGACTATGCTGCCGTTGTTCTGAATTGCATCCAGCAGTTCGCCCAGCACAAACTCGCCCTCGCCGCTGATGACATAATCAATCTGCCAGTTGGCAATAAAATAATGCGGCTCGTAGCTCACTTCCGGTCCACCAACAATTATCACAATCTCAGGCTTGTGCTCCTTCAGCAGCTCAGCCAGCCGTCTGCTCTCCTCCACATTCCATATAGAAACACTAATCCCCACCACGTCACACCCGGTGTCGATAATCTCACGTGCAACCTTCTCCACATCCTCCTTTATGGTATATTCGCTAAAGGAGATGTCAAATCGTTCCCTGTTGACCACATACAGCCAGCGCAACGCCAGCGAAGTGTGTATGTATTTTGCATTTAGGGTGGTAAGGTGGATTGTCATTGTTTAATAGTGTGGGGTTGTAGGAACAAAGATACAAATCAATTAGCAATTAGCGGTTAGCGGTCCCGATAAATCGATCTTCGCTTCGCTATGATTAGCGATTGGCTGCCAAAAGCTAACAGCCGGCAGCCAAAACAACTCAAAAGCATTATTAATTATAAATTATGAGATACTCCCGGAAACATCGGTTTACGTTAGTCATTATCTATCTCTACATTACGAATTATCAGTCATCGGCGGTCTTTCGCTCTTTCTACATTCAGGAAGTTAGATAGACGACTGTCTTTAGTTTCTTCTACATTACAAAACCGAAATGTACTGTTGTCTTTTTACTCTTTGACATTACAAGAATATAATATACCGGTATCTTTTTATTCCTTAACATTACAAAAATATAATGTTAAGGAATAGTTCTACATTGTCACATTTCAAAAATGTAATATCCCAATGTAATTTTACATTGTTACATTTCAAAAATATAATGTATCAATGTGGTTTTATTCTACTATATTTCAAACTTGAAATGTGTCGTTGTATCCCAAAGGGCGACATTATTATAGCCTTTCAGAGTTTGCATGTTCTTCGATAACAAAAAGCAATATGCTTCACAAACACTTTAAACCCACCTTCTAAAAAATATTTTTGTTAAATATTCAACTTTTGTTTGGAGGATTCAGAACTATTACTACTTTTGCAGTGTACTATTTCACTAATACACTAAAACAGGTAGTAAAATGATGGTAGATATTCAAAATTTGACTTTCAGATACGGCAGAAAAACTGTGCTGACTGATATATCCCTTCAGTTGGGGGGTGGCAAGATATATGGATTGCTGGGCGAGAACGGCGTGGGCAAAACGACTCTACTGAAGGTGATTGCAGGTTTGCAAAAGCAGGTGTCGGGAAGTTGCACGGTGTTTGGAGAGAATCCTTTCGACAGGACGCCCTCATTTTTGAGTCACATATATTATTTGCCAGAAGATTTGGAATTTATACAGAAAGGATACACACCAAGTCAAATGGGAAAGTTGAACGGTCCGTTCTATCCCAAATTCGACAATGAAAAGTATATGGCGATATTGCAGGAGTTCAACGTGAATCCTGAGCAGAGCATCAACAAGATGTCGCAGGGGCAAACCAAAAAGTCGGCTATCGCCTTTGCCATTGCCACCAATGCGGAGCTGCTGCTGATGGACGAGCCGAGCAACGGGCTGGACATTCCGTCGAAAACGCTCTTCAGAAGGGTGATGGCGGAGTATTGCCTGGAGACAACATGCACGATTATATCGACTCATCAGGTGCGCGACCTTGAAAATCTTATCGACCCGATTATCATTTTGGACAACTGCGCAACGATTCTCAACGAGAGCCTTGAGAGCATTGCCGAGAAGCTTTACTTCAGTCTTGAGAAGGCGGTGCCTGCAGATGCACTATACTCCGAACCTACTCTGGGCGGATATCTGTGCGTGAGGCACAATGAGGGTATGGGTGAAAGCCGCATCAACCTGGAGGCGCTCTTCAATACCACCATTAATAATAAGGAACTTATAACATCAATCTTCAAAAAGTAATTATTATGCAAAACAATATATTTCAATTAGAGAGATTTGGGAAACTGGCGAAGAGAAATTTCTATCAGGACAATAAAAAGAATGTAAACAACATAATAGCTTTTGTTGGTTTGCCTGTTCTGTTCTTTCTCTTCAATCTCTTCAACGGCCATACTACATTTAGTGCAGATGCACGACTCACAATAATGGTAATAATCATCGTTCTTGCATTTATATTTGCACCATTTCATTTCTTCAGCGAAACCAATCAGCCGCGCAAGGGGTTTATAGATGCGATGCTTCCGGCATCACTTTTTGAGAAATACCTGCTGATGCAGCTCACCTGCCTTATAGTGGCTCCGCTAATGCCTCTGGTGTTTTATGGCGGAATTGACTGGTTGCTCTCTGCCATTGCACCAAATGTATTTAGAGGGTCTGCACTGCAACAGTTGTTTTCTTCAGATGAATTTAAATGGGATGGTTACATGGCACTGATTGTTGCACAACAGTTTATTTTCTTTTTCAATCTGCACTTTGTACGAAACAAAATGGTTAAAACAATTGCAACGCTCTTTGTAATGCAAATTGCATTTATGACTATTCTTTTCCTTGTGGTAAGATTGTTTTTCTGGGGATATGTAAACGGAACCGTTGACGGAAATCTTGAAGTCAATATACTGAACGGAAAGTCACTGCTGATTGCCGACGGTTACGATGTGCTGACAGTATTGACGCAGATATTAAGGATATTGCTTCATATAGTTTTGCCAATAGGATTGGTAGTCGGCTCCTATTTCAGATTTAAATCAATTAGATATTAACGGCCTATGAACTTCGACGAACATAAACCCATCTATCTGCAAATATCCGACAACATTTGCGAGAAGGTGATCAGCGGCGAATATGTGGAGGAAGAACGAATCCCCTCCATCCGCGAGCTGGGTGCGCTCTTCGGGGTGAATCCCAACACGGTGGTACGCAGCTTCGATTATCTGAAGACGATGGAGGTCATATATGACAAACGGGGTGTCGGTTTCTTCATTGCCGAGGGGGCAAAAAAGAAGATTAACAGAATGTATAAGGATGAATTTTACAAAAACGAACTGCCGGAGATTATCAAAAAGATGAAGATGCTGGACATCGATCCGGAAGAATTGATGAAGAAAATTGTAACCGGACTGAATGAAGAGCAGTCAAATAAATAACTTCTTATTAAAAAAGAACCCAATGGGAATATTATGCTTAAACTAAACAATATAAATAAGACTTACCGCAACGGTGCAATAGCATTGCATGCGCTCAAGGATATCAGTCTGGAGATAAAAGAGGGGGAATATGTTTCGATAATGGGTGCATCGGGGTCGGGCAAATCGACACTACTCAACATTATGGGCATCCTGGACAACTACGATTCGGGCGATTATTACCTAAGCAACAAGCTGATAAAGAACCTTAGCGAAACGCAGGCTGCGAAGTACCGAAATGAGATGATTGGGTTTGTGTTTCAGTCATTCAACCTGATCAACTTCAAGAATGCACTTGAAAATGTGGCGCTCCCACTCTACTACAAAAACGTTAGTCGCAAGCAACGTAACATCATAGCGATGGAGCATCTGGACAAGGTGGGACTGAAAGATTGGGCACACCATCTGCCAAATGAGATGTCGGGCGGACAAAAACAGCGCGTTGCCATTGCTCGTGCCATCATATCCAACCCCAAGATTATACTTGCCGACGAACCAACAGGCGCACTCGACAGCCAGACTTCCGACGATGTGATGAATGTGTTGACGTCGCTCAACGGTGAGGGCATCACCACCATTATCGTGACACATGAGCAGTCGGTGGCGGATGTAACGAACAGGATTATAAGGCTGAAGGATGGGGAGATTGAGAGGGAAGAACTAAAAATGGAAAATGGAGAATGGAAAATTGAAAATTAGACTTCATGATTGATTTATTTCAAGAAATATCACAGACGCTCAGCAAAAACAAGTTGCGAACAGCACTCACGGGGCTATCGGTTTCGTGGGGGATATTTATCCTGATTGTGCTGCTGGGAGCGGGCAACGGACTAAAGAACGGTGTGACCGAAAACTTTAGCGAACGGGCGGTGAACCGGGTGACTCTGTGGGCAGGCTCAACTTCAATGCCGCATCAGGGGCTAAAGTCGGGAAGGAATCTGCAGTTTTCCGACAAGGAGATAAAAGCCATCGAGACGGAGGTGAAGGAAAGCAGCTTGGTGGCTCCAAGAATTGACCGATCACAAACCATTTCATATGGTAGTGAGTATGGCAGCTACACCGTTCGCGGTGTGATGCCGGCCTATGCCGAGATTGAGATGCTGAAAATTGACGCTGGAGACGGCAGGTTTATAAACAGTCTGGACGTGAAGGAGCTGAACAAAGTGATTGTGATTGACAAGAAGATTGCCAACGTGCTCTTTAAAGATAAGAATCCCATAGGGGAATATGTGAAGGTGGGCAACCTTATGTTTAAGGTGGTGGGAGTCAACAGTAAGAAATTTGCATGGGGAACACCGACGGCATATATACCTTTTTCTACGGCGCAGATGATTTTTAATCCGAGTCGCAAGATTAATAATATATCTTTCACTGTGGACGGGCTTGAGACCAAAGAGGAGAACGAGAACTTCAACACCGCACTAAGGGGACTGATGGGCAGACACCTCAACTTTAATCCTGAGGACAAACAGGCATTATGGATTAATAATGCACAGGAGGATTATATAGAGACCCAAAAGATATTCAGCGCCATCACCATTTTTGTGAGCATCGTAGGCATTCTTACGCTTATAGCGGGAATTGTGGGGGTGAGCAACATCATGCTGGTGTCGGTGAAGGAACGTACCCGCGAGATTGGTATCCGCAAGGCAATTGGCGCACCACCGTGGGCAATATTGAAAACGGTAATTATCGAAGCACTTATCATCACTTCCATTTTTGGATATATCGGCATACTTGCCGGAATTGGACTCACGGAAGCGGTCAACTTTGTGATGGAGCAGTCGGCAAATGCCGCAGCTGTGGGTGACGAGGTGCAGATGTCGGTGTTCAAAAATCCGACAGTTAATATGGGCTATGTGCTTTTTGCAACGCTTATTCTGATTGGTGCCGGTGCCATTGCCGGATATATGCCCGCCAGAAAGGCGGTGAAGATTAAACCGATAGAGGCGATGAGACAGGAGTGATGAGAATAATAGACTTAGACCGTATATATGAGATTTGGGTGACTATTACCCACAACAAATCGAGGAGTTTCCTGACGGCATTCGGGGTTTTCTGGGGTATGTTTATGCTCGTGCTGATGGTGGGGGCAGGCAATGCACTAAACAACGGAATCATGTCGCAGGTGGAGGGTTTTGCGGCCAACTCATGTTTCTTCTGGACAGACCGCACTACTGAACCTTACAAGGGTTTTCAGAAAGGTCGCCATTGGAATATGCTCAACAGCGATATTGAGATTATAAAACAACGAGTGCCGGAGCTGGAGCACATTTCGCCGATGCTTTTCGGTGGTTCGTTCGAAAACAACATTGTGAGGGGCGAAAACGCAGGTACATACCAGGTGAAGGGAGTTTATCCCGTTTACAACTCAATAGAGGAAAGCAGAATTTTAAAGGGGCGTTTTATAAACGAAATAGATATTGCCGAGCAACGCAAAGTGTGTCTTATCGGTGAACGCGTGGCAGAGGTGCTTTTCGATCATGGAGAAAACCCAATCGGGGGAATGATTAAAGTGCACGGAATCTACTTTCAGGTAGTAGGCGTAGTAGCAGGGATGTCCAATGTTAGTATTGGCGGTCAGACCACTGAGTCGGTAGTACTCCCCTTCTCTACTATGCAGCAGGCGTTTCATCAGGGCAATATAATTCATTTTATGGGTGCAACGGCAAAGCCGGGCATCAAAGTGAAAGTGGTACAGGATAAAATTAGCGAAACACTGCGCTCACTGCATCAAATCAGTCCCGACGACAAAGATGCAGTAGGCTCGATGAATATCGAAGATCAGTTCACAATGTTCAACAACCTGTTTTTGGGTGTCAGCTCATTGATTTGGATAGTTGGACTGGGAACGTTGCTGTTCGGAGCGATTGGCGTAAGCAGCATTATGCTGGTTACGGTGCGCGAACGAACCAAAGAAATTGGTGTGCGACGTGCACTGGGCGCCACACCGCGCAGCATTATCTCACAGATATTGAGCGAAAGTGCCGTGCTCACAGTTATGGCTGGCATTGCAGGCATTGTGCTGGGAGTGGGAATACTCTCTGCCGTAGGCATCGCTTTGAGTCAGGGCGACCAGTTTTTGAAAGACCCGCAAATCAGTTTCGGAATGGCAATAGGTGTATTGATAATTCTGGTGATTGTGGGTGTGCTGGCGGGCTTTATACCGGCCAACAGGGCTATGACGATTAAGCCGATTGATGCGATAAGGGAGGAATAGAATAATTGAAAATGAAAAATTGAAAATTGAAAATAAACTAACAAACAACTAACTAACATGAAGAAGGTAATAAAAATAGCAGGGCTTGTACTGCTGGGCGTATTGGTTATCTGGACATTTGTATTCCTGTGGAATAAGTCGAAACCGGTACACAAGAGCTATCATATAGAGAGCGTTTCGCTCAACAATATTGAGAAGAGAACGGTGGCAACGGGTAAGGTGCAGCCGCGAAATGAGATTTTGATTAAGCCTCAGATGTCGGGCATCATTGCCGAAATTTATAAGGAGGCGGGCGAGACGGTGAGTGCCGGCGATATTATTGCCAAGATTCAAGTGGTACCTGATATGGTGAACTTAAGCTCGGCCGAGTCGAGGGTGTCACGTGCGCAGCTTGCCGCCGACCAGAGTCGCAGCAACTACGAACGTGACCGCAAGCTATATGAGAGCGATGTGATATCGAAAGAGGAGTTTGAGAAGGTGGAGTTGCAATACAAAAACGATCAGGAGGAGCTTCGTGCCGCCAATGACAATCTGAGTCTGGTGCGCACGGGTATCACCAAAAGCACGGCACAGCTTAGCAACACGCTTGTGCGCTCAACCGTGAACGGTACTATTTTGGATATTCCGGTGAAGGTGGGCAACTCGGTTATTCAGTCCAACAACTTCAACGACGGAACTACCATCGCCTCGGTTGCCAATCTGAGTGATATGCTCTTTGAAGGCAAGATTGACGAAACGGAAGTTGGCAAACTGGCTATTAGCATACCTATGGAAATAACCATTGGTGCCATTCAGGACAGAAAGATAGCGGCAACGCTGGAATATGTTTCTCCCAAAGGGATTGAAGAGAGCGGTGCAATTCTTTTTGAGATGAAAGCGGCACTCGACATGCCCGACGATTTATTTATACGTGCCGGCTACAGCGCCAATGCCGAAATCATATTAGACAGTCGCGAGAGTGTTGTGTCAGTTCCGGAGACATGTATCGAGTTTAGCAACGACTCGGCGTTTGTCTATCTGCTTAAGCAGGAGAAGCCACAGGAGTTTGAGCGTAAGTATGTGAAAGTGGGATTGTCAGACGGCATCAACATCGAAGTGACTGAGGGTGTGAGCACTGATGACAAGGTGAGAGGCAATGAAGTAATTGAAGCAAAGAAATAAGATTATGAAGATAAGAAGCATATTAATTGTTGCTGCATTGTTGATGGCAGGTACACTATCGGCGCAAAACTTCTCGCTGGAGGAGTGTGTGGAGATTGCTTTGCAAAACAACCGCACTATCAAACAGCAGGAGTTGAACAAGGCGCAGCGTGAAATTGCCTATTCGCAGGCGCGAAGCGACCTGTTGCCAAACCTCAACGCATCGGCAGGACAGAGCTTTGTGTTTGGTAGGTCCATCGGACTGGACAACGTTTATCAAAACACCAACTCATCGCAAACATCTTTTGGTGTGAATGCCAGTGTTACTATCTTTGACGGATTGCGCATGAAATATAATATCGATGCCCGAAGGGCAGAGCTGAGTGCGGCAAATGCCGATCTGGAAAAGTTCAGAGACGATATAGAGATGAGCGTTACGACTGCTTTTTTGCAGGTGTTGCTCCAAAAGGAGTTGCTGCGAATTGCCGACGAACAGATTGAGCTGACAGAAGTAAACATCCGTCAGAGGGGAGAGCTAATCAGCAGTGGCAAGATGGCAAAAGGTGAAATATATGAGCTGGAGGCACAACATGCACGTGAAATTCAAAACAAGGTGCAGGCCGAAAGCAACCTGAAACTGGCGCTGCTGGATCTGGCGCAGATTATGGAACTGGATGATTTTTCAACATTCGATGTAATTTCAATGGAGGTGCCGGATGAGATTGATAACAGTTCAATTATGTTCTCGACCGAGCAGGTGTGGCAATCGGCCATAATGGTTCGCCCGGAGGTGGCAGCGGCACAATACAGATTGGAGGGCAACGAGAAGGCTGTAAAAATAGCTCGTTCGCAACTATACCCCACTCTCTCTTTTGGTGCCAATATGAGTACCGGGTATTATAATATGGGTGGCAGAAGTAACGACAGTTTCTCAAGTCAGATTAAAAACAATATTAGCAACTCACTCGGGTTTAATCTGCAGATTCCTATCTTCAACAAGTTTCAGACACGCAACAATATACGCACCGCTCAGATTGCTGTGATGAGCAGCCAGATAGAGAGCG
>CAYFUQ010000021.1:0-18602 GCA_964346415.1 uncultured Proteiniphilum sp. | reverse complement strand
CGCAACAATATACGCACCGCTCAGATTGCTGTGATGAGCAGCCAGATAGAGAGCGACAATGTGAAGATTGAGTTGCGCAAGCGCATCGAGCAGGCTTATCAGAATGCAGTGGGCGCAGAAAGTAAATGGCAGGCGGCACGCAAATCGGAGATATCGGGCGAAGAGGCATATCGGTTTGCACAGGAGAAGTTTGACAACGGTAGAGCCAACGCTTACGAACTGTATCAGGCAAAGAACAACCTGACGCAAATCCTTTCGGATGTGGCGCAGGCAAAGTTCGAATATGCATTCAGATTGAAGATACTGGAATTGCTAAGGAATTAATAAATTAATATAACTACAAACTTATAAAACACAATAAAATGAAAAATTCAAATTCAATTAAGTTAATGATTTTCGCTATGCTTTTGGTGTCGCAGATGGCATGTGCTGGAACTAATAATCAAAACGCAGATAAGGATATGGTCAAAAAAGAATTCAGCGTAACGGCTTTCAGTGAAATCGATTCGGAAATTGTGGGTAACATAGAAGTAGTACAATCACCACAGACATCAGTTACGGCTGAGGGTGAAGAAAGACTGGTTGAGAACCTCAAAATATGGGTTGAAGAGGGAGAACTGAAACTGGAAATGAAAGACAGACTGAGGTTTAAGAAATGGAAAGGCAGCAGACCGAAACTTACTGTTTATATTTCTACTCCGGAGTTGTCAAAAGTCAGCTCCGAAGGAGTGGGCAATATCAAACTTAAGAACGAAATTAAAGTTTCGGAACTTAAGATAGACTCTGAGGGTGTAGGCAATATATCAGCCGACAACATCACTGCCGGCTTCATCAAAGTAGAATCGGATGGTGTAGGAAACATCGCACTCAAAGGCTCGGCAGATAACCTGGAAATAGAGTCGGAAGGAGTTGGCAACATAAACACCAGAGATTTGAAAGCGCAACATGTAAAAGTAAGTTCTGAAGGCGTAGGCAACATATCGTGTTATGCATCCGGCTCCATCGACATCAAGTCGGAAGGCGTGGGCAACGTAAGCTACTATGGCAATCCTGAACTAAAAACCATCAATAAGAATGGTGTGGGAAGGGTGAGCGGAAAATAATATAAACTCTATTTTTGGATTAAAGAATCTAATTTGGGAAGGGATGCTTGGTAGAAAGTATCCCTTCTTTTTTTAATAATTGAAGCAAAATCACCCTTTTTGGGTAATATTCGTCATTTATTTTCAAAAAATTGCGCCAATATGATAAATTATCATTACTTTTGTTAGAAGTAGAAAAAACCACGAACTAATTTTTAAATAAAGTACAGCCTATGAAGTGATCCCATATCATTTTAAGACAGTATTATCTGTTTTATATTCAAAAAACCACAAAGTAAAATTACAAAATTTACAAACATCGAACAGTTGTTAAATCTATTAAATTATGAGATTAAAATTAAAAAAAACCACAATGACACTCCTGATGTTATGTTTGTCAGGATTGTTTATGATTTTACCCGCCGGCGCCCAAACAGGCCCAACAATTAACATTAGCGGGATTATCAAGGATGTGTACGGCGAACCCATTATTGGAGCCAACATCCTTATCGAAGGTACCGGAACAGGTACAATTAGTGATTATGACGGAAACTTTGCACTGAGCGCACCGGCAGACGGAGTCTTAAATGTAAGTTACATTGGCTATGTTCCTCAGACAATACAGATTGGGAACCGAACCAGTATTGAAGTTGTAATGATGGAGGATACAGAGCTACTCGATGAAGTAGTTGTTATCGGTTACGGTACTGTGAGAAAAAACGATGCAACAGGATCTGTAACAGCAATTAAGCCTGACAACATCAATAAGGGACTTGTAACCAATGCACAGGATATGATTTCCGGTAAAATAGCCGGAGTTAATGTTGTATCTGACGGTGGAACCCCCGGTGGTGGTGCTACTATCCGTATCAGGGGAGGCTCTTCGCTTTCGGCAAGCAATGACCCGCTAATTGTCATTGACGGACTGGCAATGGACAACGATGGTATCAAGGGTGTTGCCAACCCATTGTCGATGGTTAACCCAAATGACATTGAAACATTCACAGTATTAAAAGATGCTTCTGCAACTGCTATTTATGGTTCTCGTGCTTCAAACGGTGTAATCATAATTACAACTAAAAAAGGACTGGCAGGATCTAAGCCAAAAGTTACATACGAAGGCAACATGTCTGTGAGCAATATAAAGAAAACTGTTGATGTTCTTTCAGCAAGCCAGTTTCGTAAATATGTTACCGATCTTTATGGTGGTGTTAACGACGAAGCTATCAGCAATCTGGGCAATGCCGACACTGACTGGCAAAGCAAAATATATCAGGTGGGTGCAAGCACTGACCACAACATAAGTATTCTGGGCGGATTGAAAAACATGCCTTACAGAGCATCAGTAGGCTTCACACGCCAGAATGGTATTATCAAAACATCAAACTTCAACAGGGTTACCGGCTCTGTGAATCTGAATCCATCTCTGTTTGAAGATCATCTGAAGATGAATCTTAATGCTAAGGGAATGTATATCACCAACCGATATGCAGACACAGGTGCTGTTGGATCTGCCGTAGCAATGGACCCAACACAACCGATAAGGTCAGACGAAGCTGTTTACAGAGACAACTTTGGCGGATATTTCCAATGGTACAACACAACAGAAAAAGACGGTGTGCTGCAAAACAACTACAACACACTGGCTGTAACCAACCCTGTTGCATTGCTGATGCTTAAGGAAGACACTTCCAAAGCGCAAAACTTTACAGGTAATGCTGACTTTGATTATAAATTTCATTTCCTGCCTGAGTTGCGTGCACACCTAAGCGTAGGGATGGATTATTCACATGGACAACAAGACCTCTATATTGACAAAGCAAGTGCAGACAGTCACCCGCACGGTAGAACCGGATGGGAAAAAGTGACAAAGACCAATAAATCTCTCAACTACTATATGCAATATGCCAACGAATTGGGTGATTTGCATTTTATCGACCTTATGGGAGGATATGAGTGGCAGCATTTCCACAGAAAAGGTAACAACGACTATGTTGGACTTGACGGATATTTACCTATCCAGAATGTGTGGAAAAGTGAGAACTATCTGGTTTCATTCTTTGGCAGATTTAACTACACGTTAGCAGATAAATATCTATTTACCGCAACCGTAAGAAATGACGGAAGCTCCAGATTCTCTGAAGATAATCGCTGGGGACTGTTCCCATCGTTTGCATTGGCATGGAAGATTAATGAAGAATCTTTTATGAAAAACCTAAGAGCAGTTTCTGACCTGAAGCTAAGACTGGGATACGGAATCACAGGACAGCAAAACATTATGCAGGGTGATTATCCATATATCCCTGTTTATTCTGAGAACCTGGATGGAGCTTACTATCCTATCGGAGATGAGTTTGTCAGCACATATCGTCCGGATGCATACAATAAGGATTTGAAATGGGAAGAGACCACAACTTATAATATTGGTATCGACTATGGTTTCCTTAACAACAGAATAACAGGAGCTATTGATTATTACAAACGCGACACCAAAGATTTGATTAACGTTATTGAGATTCCTGCAGGAACTAACTTCAAGAACCGTGTTGTAAGTAACATTGGCTCAATGACCAATCAGGGACTTGAGTTCTCTATCGCCGGTGATGCCATTAGAACCAAGAATTTCTCATGGAATCTGGGTTACAACGTTACATATAACGACAACAAAATTACAAAACTAACTTCGGGTGAACGCGACAACTATGTGGTGGAAACCGGAGATATCTCTTCAGGAACAGGAAACTACATTCAGGCCCATGCCTTTGGTTTCCCCGCATCATCGTTCTACGTGTATGAGCAGGTATATGACAGTAATGGCAAGCCCATTGAAAGTTTGTTTGTGGATAGAAACGGAGACGGCAAAATCAATGATGATGACCGCTACTTCTACAAGAACCCTGTGGCAGATGTACTGATGGGACTTTCGTCAAGAATGACCTACAAGCACGTTGACCTGAGCTTTACTATGAGAGCCAGCCTGGGCAACTACGTTTATAACGACGTTGCTTCCAGAACAGCCAATATAGGTGTTGGAGGTGTTTGGTCAACATCAGGTTATTTCTCAAACATAACCGCATCTGCATTTGATACCAACTTCAAGGGACTGACCAATCAATACTTCTCGGACTACTACGTTCAGGATGCTTCATTCCTGCGTATGGACAATATCACGATAGGGTATAACTTTACCCATCTTGCACCCGAGAAACTTTCTAACGGACGCATCTACTTCACAGTTCAAAATCCATTTGTAATTACAAAATACAAAGGACTGGATCCTGAAGTATGGGGCGGTATTGACAGAGACTTATACCCAAGACCTATGACATCTCTTGTAGGATTAAGTCTTGCATTTTAATATAATCGATATTTAAATAATGAAAATCATGAACATTAAATATATAAAACTGATAACACTTTTTGTTTCAGTACTGTTTATTACCGGTTCTTTCTCATCCTGTATAGATGATTTGAATGTGACTCCGATTGACCCAAGTGTTACACAATCGTTCAATCAGGATGGTGTGTTTGCCAAAATATATGCATCGCTTGCCCTTACAGGCCAAACAGGACCCGACGGCAACGGTGACGTTGACGGTATTGATGAAGGGACATCGGCATTTGTGCGACTGATATGGAACCTGAACGAATTAACTACTGACGAAGCAATATGCTCGTGGGGTGACCCGGGTATCCCCGAAATGAACTTCAACAGATGGTCATCATCACACGACCAGGTGACCGGACTATACGGACGACTCAACTTTAACGTAACACTGTGTAATCACTTTCTGGAACAAACAGACGGATTTGATGATGATAAAAGTGTAAAACAACGAGCTGAAGCGCGCTTTATGAGGGCATTGAACTTCTATTACCTGATGGATTTCTTTGGAAATGTTCCGTTCACAGAAGTAGTGGCAATAGAATCACCTAAGCAGATTAAAAGAGCTGAATTGTTTGACTACATTGAGAAAGAACTCACAGAGATAGAGAGCGATATGTATGAACCAAAAGCAGCACCTTACTACAGAGTTGACAAAGCTGCCAACTGGTTGCTTAAATCACGTTTATACCTCAACGCAGAGGTTTATACCGGCACAGAAAGATGGAGCGATGCAGCTACTTACGCTAAGAAGGTAATGGATTCGGCTTACGAGCTAAATGATGAATACACACACCTGTTTATGGCCGACAACGACGGTTCGTCTGTAAATAAGGCACCACAGGAAATCATATTACCTATAGCGGCAGACGGTATCAAAACCAAGAGCTGGGGAACATCACTATTTCTGATTGCTTCTACACGCACCAGCGGTATGCCCAACTGGGGTTCTACCGAAGGATGGGGCGGTAACCGTGCCCGCGCAGCTTTGGTGAAGAAATTCTTCCCTGACGGAAACATTCCTTCTAACGCTCTTCTCACACCATCAACTACCGGTGCGGCAGACAAGAGAGCACTATTCTTTATTGATGACAGAACAATGGAAATTGAGAATGTGGAAATATTCAAAGAAGGATATTCTGTTATGAAATTCAGCAACGTTCGTGCAGATGGTGCCGATGCAAGCGACACACAATTCACAGACACAGACGTGCCCTTTATGAGAGCAGCAGAAGCATATCTGACTTATGCCGAAGCTTTGTTGCGCTCAGGTGGCAACACAAACGATGCATTGGTGGCTGTGAACACAATTCGAAGCAGAGCAAACGCTACTGCATATACATCTATAACTCTCGACAGAGTGCTGGATGAAAAATCACGCGAGTTTTATTTTGAAGGACATCGCAGAACTGACCTTATCAGATATGGATACTACGGCGGTGGCGACTACAACTGGGATTGGAAAGGCGGCTCGGCAGGCGGAACTAAATTTAGCTCTACCTACAACCTGTTCCCCATTCCTTCTACCGATATGAACTCAAACGATAATCTGGTTCAGAACCCGGGTTACTAATTCGTTGAACTAAAAACAATTAATACAATGAATAAAAAGAACTATATATTAATATTTGCGTTAATTGCGGGAATCTTTTTCTCTTGTTCAGATGATGACAAGACACCCGTAATTAATCCGGCAGCAGAGAAAGGAAACTTAACCTTTGTGTTGAACCAAACTCAATATTCCGACTTTGTATATGTATTGGAAGAGCAAAACAATGCTCTAAACATGGATGTGCTGACTTGTTCGCAACCCGACTACGGATTTACCGCTGCCGTAACTTACTCTACTCAGGTGTCGTTTAGTGAAGATATGAGCAGTTTTGTAGAGTTGGCCTCTACAGTGCAGGGCGAAACAATCAACATTAACGTGAAGGAAATCAATAAAGCTATTTTTGATCTTTACGAAGGAGAAATGCCAAATCCGAGTGTTGCAGTTTCTGTGTATGTACGCCTGAAAGGTGTTGTAAGCAGTGCAACATCTACACCTTTGGTTAGCGAACAAACCGTAAAACCGGCTTATTCAAATGTTATTAAGCTGAATATTTTACCCTACTTCGTAGAAAACCTCACTTCATTCGATCAGGCTAAAAAACTTGTTCCTTACTACATTATCGGTTACACCGGATGGGATAACGGCTTTGATGGTTTAGGAGGTTCGCTTATACCTATGAGCGTTGTGGAAGGTAATGTTTACAACTCCGATGGTCAGGGTATATACTCATACACCGGATACTTTGAAGCATCCAAAACCTTTAAGATGGTTCGCGACCTGGGTTCATATGGCGAGCAATGGGGTAACGCTGATGCAGACGGTATCGACAATCCTGTTCACAATGACGGAGGTTCATCCAACTTTGCAGTACCATCTGATGGTTACTACACCGTGACGCTGAACTCCATTACTAATGAGGTGACATTTGACCCCAAGACCATAACACCTAAAGTGTATGGCAATATGGGACTGGTTGGCGAAATGACCGACTGGGGTGAAAATCCTGACGTGGCTATGACTCCTTATCAGGATACAAACAACCATATGTGGTATGCTGAATACACATTCGGTGCAGACAGCGCATGCAAGTTCCGCTACAACAGCGATTGGGGCGACAACTGGGGTAATCCAAACTTCCCCGTTGGTATTGCAACTCCGGGTGGTGATAATATAAATGCGAAAGCAGGTACTTACGTGATTTTCTTCAACGACATTGACGGTACCTATACATTTATCGAGAAGAAATAAAGGCAGGGAGCTGCCTTGCTATGCGGGGCAGCTCCATATTGCTTTTTGAACAACACAAAAATAAAAAACAACATGAGAAAGAATATAAATTATATATTACTGCTTGCTCTGTCAGTAATCTTTTTCACAGCTTGTGAAGATCATTACGCAGACCAATATGTGGCAGACCCAACAATTAACGAACAGTTGCCCGTGTATGAAGTAGGCGGGTTCAGCTTTGCACAGGGTAAAGATATAGCATCAGCAATAGCTTTATCGAAAGAGGACCTGGATAACGAAAAAGTATTTGAGGTTATCTCAACTTCGGCAAAACCTGAGTTTGCCCAAGACGCCAATATAACATTTAACATTGAAGCATCAGACAGTCAGGATTTTGAGAATGCGATACAGATACCATCCGTGAGTGAAAACAATGCGGCAACAGTGAGCGCGCAAGATCTTGACGATGTGGTTAAGGAATTGTTTGGAAAAGCTCCTGCAGAGCACAATCTTTATTTACGTGCAACCGCAACAGTTTCGGGTGAAGATATTATTCTTCAAATTCCCACTTCCAGTATATGGGGTCCGATTGCTATTACACCCGCTGTAATGACCATTGAAAACAGCTATTACCTGATTGGTGACGTCAACGATTGGACTTTTGGAAACCTCGATGATTACAAATTTAATCATAGCGGTAAAGATGTGTATGAAGATCCATACTTCTCTATTTTGGTTAACAACCTGCAGGGATACTTCAAAATTGTTCCTCAGTCGAGCAAAGATGCCGACGACTGGCCAGGTGTGATTGGAAACCCTGTGGATGGAAATACCGACCTGGAAGGCGAGCTGGTAATTGATGGCCAGGCTATGCAGGTTACTGAGCCCGGATGGGTTAAGATTACTCTGAACATGCTAGACTACAGCTATAAAATAGAAATTATTGGTGAAATGAATCTTTCACTATACATGCCGGGAGCATACCAGGGATGGTCGCCCGAAACAGCACCTTCAGTGTATAGCAAAAACCTTGACTTTAAATATGAAGGATATGTATATTTCGGTTCGGCATCAGATTTCAAATTTGCTTCACAACGAAATTGGGATGGTCCCAACTACGGTGTTGGCGACGATGAAGGTACTCTAAGTGATACAGGTGGTGATCTAAACATTAGCGAAGCGGGTTACTACAAATTTAATGTTGATCTTTCGGGAAGCCCCTACACCTATTCGGCAACCAAAACTGAATGGGGATTGATAGGCGACGCTACTCCGGGAGGATGGGACAGCTCAACTCCTATGGTATATGACGAAACAAGCGATACATGGGCAGTGACAGCAGAGTTGACAACCGGTGCATATAAATTCCGTGCCAACGATGGCTGGGATATTAACCTGGGAGGCGACCTGAATGATTTGAACTATGACGGCGACAACATAAATGTTGAAGAAGCCGGCACTTACAAGATAGTGCTCGACTTATCAGACCCCGCAATATACAAAGCAACAGTTGTAAAACAATAACCACAGACTATAATAATAGAAAAGCGCAGTTAACAGTCTGCGCTTTTTTTTCCTAAAACCAAAAATATGCGTAAATCTTATTCAACTATTATACTTCTGCTAATATCCGCCTTTGTAGTATCGGCTCAATCTCTGAAGATAGAACCTGAGTTTTGGTGGAGCGGCATGCAGGAGACAGAACTACAACTAATGGTATATGGCAAAGACATTGCTTCATACAAAGCGACTATAACCAAAGATGGTGTTGCTATAAAAGAATCAGTCACACTTGACAGTCCCAACTATCAACTGCTATATCTGGACCTCTCTGACAGCAAGCCCGGTGATTTCGACATCACATTTACCAACGGCAAAAAGAAACTGACCTATAGCTACGAACTAAAAGAACGCAACCCGGAAAGAATGGACATAAAGAGTTTTGATTCTTCTGACGTGCTATATCTAATTATGCCTGACCGGTTTGCAAATGGCAATCCTGACAATGACCAAATTGAGATGAGAACGCCTTACAAAGTAGATCGTTCGCATCACAGCAGTCGCCACGGTGGCGACCTGCAGGGAATCTCCGACAAGCTTGACTATCTGACCGACCTGGGAGTTACTGCCATTTGGCTCAACCCTGTGCTGGAAAATGACATGGAAGGTGGTTCGTATCATGGTTATGCAACTACCGACTACTACAAAGTGGATCCCCGATTTGGTACCAACGAGGAGTATGTAAAGCTGATAGCAGATGCCAACAGCAAAGGCTTGAAAGTGGTGATGGATATGATATTCAATCACTGCGGAAGCGACCACCCGTGGATGAGCGACCTGCCCTCGAAAGACTGGGTTAATAACACAGATGAATATGTTCAGACCACACACCTGAAGGAAGTACTGTTTGACAGTTATGCCTCCGAATATGATAAACGAATCATGGTGGACGGCTGGTTTGTTACCACTATGCCCGACCTGAATCAGCGCAACCGACATGTGGCAAAGTACTTGATTCAAAACAGCATCTGGTGGATTGAATACAGCGGAGTGAACGGAATCCGTCAGGATACATATCCATATGCCGACTACGATATGATGATTGATTGGTGCGAAGCAGTTTATAAAGAGTATCCCGACTACAACATCGTAGGTGAAGCGTGGCTTGGCAATTCTATTGGCACAGCAGTGTGGCAACAAGGCAGCACGCTGAATAAACTGGCAGACACAAAGCTAAAATCTGTAATGGATTTCAAATTTATGGACTTATCGCATAGTGCATTCGCGGAAGAAACAAAAGAATGGGACGGGGGTCTCAGAAATGTGTATGAGCATATGGCCTACGACTTTATATATCCCAACATCAACAACGTGCTTCGCTTTCTGGACAACCACGATACAGATCGCTTCCTAAAAGAATACCCGACAGACTTGGCAAACTGGAAACAGGCAATAACCTTTCTGCTGACAATGACAGGAACGCCACAAATATATTATGGCACAGAATTGTTGATGCATGGAAACAAACAGAGAAGCGACGGAGATATCCGCCTGGATGTTCCGGGAGGATGGCCGGGCGACAAAGAGAATCATTTTAGTCGCGAGGGCAGAGATAAACTACAGAATGAAGCTTTCGATTTCTTAAAGAATCTGCTTCATTGGAGAAAAGGCAATGAAGTGATTGCCCGCGGTGAGATGAAACACTTTGTGCCGCAAAACAGTGTATATGTTTATGAGCGGTTTCTTGATAATAAAAATGTTATTATCTTTATGAATGGTTCTGACGGTGAAACAGAAATTGATTTGTCGCGCTATGCAGAAAGTCTGAAAGGGAAAAGTTCAGGACACGATATTGTAAGCGGCAGGAACATCACGCTAAACTCAACACTAAAAATGAAACCAAGAGAAATTATTATCTTAGAATAATATCCGAAAAGAAATCAATATGAAATTAAATACTAAAAGTCTGATATTGCTGTTACTTATATTCTTCGTTGCCTGCGGAAGCGAGCCGGAAATTATAATACCGGAGAAACCCGACGTTGATGACAATGACAACAATGGCAACAACGGGGATGACAAACCCACCTATAAAGTTGGCTTTAATCTCTCACCCGAAAAGGTAGATGCCGACGAAAAACTGACCATCACATTCAAAGCAGGTACAAGCTCAAAACTATACGGCTACAGTGGCGATGTATATATTCATACAGGTGTGGTGTCTGAGGGAGTCTGGCAACATGTTCCCGCCGATTGGAATGAAAACATAGACGAATGTAAAATGACAAAGGTGGAAGATAATGTCTGGAGTAAAGAACTGGGACCCTCCATCAGGTCATGGTTTGACTCTAGAGAAACACCTGTGACAAAGTTAGGGGTAGTTATCAGAAGCGCCGACGGCAACAACAAGGCTCAGGAAGATGATTACTTTATTAATGTAACAGATAGCAAGTATAAGGCCTTTGAACCGGCTGCGGTAAAGACAGGTTCACTTCCTTCAAATGTAATGGAAGGAATAAACATTATAGACAACTCAACAGTAACCTTGGTGCTCTATGATAAAGATAAAAACGGTAAGAGCAAAGACTTTGCTCATGTTGTGGGCGACTTCAATAACTGGAAGCTGAGCAATGATGAGAAATCGCAAATGTATCGTGACGAAGCAGCAGGTTGCTGGTGGATTACGCTGAGCGGTTTAGACTCTAACAAGGAATATGCTTTCCAGTATTATGTGGGACAAACATCGGGAGAAACAATTCGTGTTGCCGATCCATACACCCGAAAGATACTGGATCCGGACAATGACAAGTATATTCCAGCCTCTACCTATCCCGATAACCTTGAATATCCTACGGGAGGTATCGGAGTTGTGTCCACATTTAAAACAGTGGCAGACAACTATAACTGGAAGATGAACAACTTTGTGACTCCGCCTGCCGACAATCTGGTTATTTATGAAATGTTACTTCGCGACTTCAGCAACAGCGGTAATCTAAACGGTGCCATGCAAAAGTTGGACTATCTGCAAGCACTGGGTGTGAATGCAATTGAACTGATGCCTGTGCAGGAGTTTGACGGCAACGACAGCTGGGGCTACAATCCCTGCTTCTACTTTGCATTGGACAAAGCCTACGGAACCGACCGCATGTATAAGGAGTTTATCGATGAATGTCACAAAAGAGGGATGGCTGTAATTTTCGACGTAGTTTATAATCACGCCACAGGTGCCAATCCGTTTGCCAAAATGTGGTGGAACGGCGCAAGCAACAAAACTGCATCCAACAACCCCTATTTTAATGTAGATGCGCCTCACCCCTACTCTGTTTTCCATGACTTCAATCACGAATCGGAACTGGTTAGGAAATTTGTAAAACGAAACCTGCAATTCCTGCTTGAAGAATATAACATTGACGGCTTCCGATTTGACCTTACCAAAGGATTTACTCAAAAACAGAGCAGCGAAGCTACAGCAGGTAACTACGATGCTTCCCGTGTGGCAATTCTTAAAGACTACAACGATGCCATTAAGGAGATAAAACAGGATGCTTATGTGATATTGGAGCATTTTGCCGATAACAAAGAAGAGACAGAACTATCCGATGCGGGTATGATGGTGTGGCGAAATATGAATAACGCGTACTGCCAGTCGGCAATGGGATGGCAGGAAAACTCGGCATTTGGAGGCACCTATTACACCACTTCGTCACGTCCCGAAAACAGCCTTGTCAGCTATATGGAGAGCCACGACGAAGAGCGGGCAGCCTACAAACAAATACAATATGGAAATGGTATTTTGAAAAGTGATTTGAAGTCTCGTATGTCACAACTAGGTACCAATGCCGCTTTCTTCTTTACCGTTCCCGGACCTAAGATGATCTGGCAGTTTGGTGAAATGGGATATGACATTTCGATAGAAGAGAATGGTCGCACAGGCAAGAAACCCCTCAAATGGGAATATCTGGACAATAGTGAAAGGAAAAAATTGCATGACGTTTACACAACGCTTATAAATCTGAGGATGGAGCACCCTGAGCTCTTCAATGCCACCTCAACACTTGATTGGAAAGTGAGCACTACCAATTGGAGCGCTGGGAGATTCCTGACACTTTCATCTTTCGGCAATGCCAAGCAGATTGTAGTGGCGGGCAATTTCACCAACAGTGCCATCGACACCACAATAGAGTTTCCCGCCGGCGGAGTGTGGTACAACATGCTTACTTCCGAAACCAAAGAGGTTTCAAGCACAACAGAGTCAGCCAATATCCCGGCAAACAACTTTGTGATTTACTCTAACTTTGCGCCAAATTAATAAATTAGGGATAAAACAATCAACTAAGTCAGAGGAGGGTGTATCACAATGTGATTTCACCCTCTTTTCGATTAATACTCATATCTGAGAATAATTTCAAACATTCAATGCCGGGGGACTTGCTATATTATGAAACGTCATTCGAAAGACAGTCCACTCGCCACGGGTAAAGTGGATTAGCGTGCCTCCATGCAGTCGCATGATATATCGCGAAAGGCTCAGTCCTATTCCGCAGCCGGAGTCCTTGGTGGTATAAAACGGAACAAAGATATTGGGCAACACCTCTTCTAAAATTGGTGCGCCATTGTTGCAAATGTCCAAATGTGTGTTTTGTTTCTCTTGCGATAGTTCTATCTTAATTTGTCCACCATCAGCTGAAAGTGCTTCGGCAGCATTCTTCAGCAAATTGAGAAGCACCTGCGTCACTTGCGACTCATCAATGTTTACCATTACAGGATTGTCGGGGAAGTTTAGATTTACATCTATTCCTCTTTCTGTAAGATTTATTTTCTCCAAAGAAACAGTTTGTTCTACAACCGATTGTAGTGAAACATAATGTAATTGTGGTTTGGGGATACCTGTGAAACGACGATACGAATTTACGAAATCAATCAACCCTTTTGTAGTAGAATTTATGGTTTGCAATGCCTCTACAGTATTTTGCATCAGGAAATCATCATCTTTTGGTTTGTTCTGACGGAAGGCGGTGAGAAGCGTGTCGGTGAGCGATGTGACAGGCGCAACGGAGTTCATTATTTCATGCGTCATCACACGTATAAGTCGCATCCACGAATCCATCTCTTTATAGTCAAGTTCACTGCCGATACTGTTAAGTGTAATCACTTTCAGTCTTTTGCCCTGAAGCATAACCTCGGAAGCCCTCACACTAAGTTGTGTCTCTTCCCGTTCATTTGCTATTTTGATAATCTTTGTGTCTGACCTGGCCAAAGTACGAAACAACCCGGGAAGCTCTTTGTCGATGTTTGCCAATTGATTGATATGGGTAAATACGGGGAGTCCCAGCAACTCATTAACCGTGCGATTTATCTTCAGCACCATGTTATGCTCATCCATGATAATAATTCCTGTAGAAACACTCTCCATAATTACGCTTAAGAACTGTTCATTCTCTATCACCTCCTTGCTCACATTAGACAAAATATCCTTTATGCGATTCATCATTTGGTTCAGTTCACGCTCTCTTCTTGATAATTTGGTTACGGAAAAGTTGAAAGAGTAATCACCATTGTCCAATGCGTTAAGCAGGAAAATAATATTCTTGTTGTATTGGTTGTAACTGCGACGCATACTGTGAAGCAGAAAAACAACCGATATTACGGACAATACCATATAAACATATTCTGCACGGATTGCAAAATATGTACTTGCCACCGTTGCCGCAATCAGCAAAATGGTGTAGATATATAATTTGTACTCTATGGATTTAAACATACCTGAAGAGAATTATAGTCCATACTTTTTAATTTTGCTGTAGAGTGTGGGGCGTGATATTCCCAGCTCTTTGGCTATGGCCGAGATATTGTTTTGGTGAGTATTTATCGCCTTCTCGATCAGTTTGCGTTCCATTTCTTCAAGCGTTACGCTCTCAAGATTCTTTTCCCTCCCCACAACCCTCTCTCTGAGAAACAGACCCGAAGGTTTAATAACATCACTGTCCGACAAGATAAGCGCCTTCTCTATGGTATGCTGAAGTTCGCGAACATTTCCCGGCCAGGCATATTCCTGCATTTTAGCAATTGCCCCGTCACTAAGTCTGACTCCTGCTTTGTTATACTTTCCACTTAAGCGATGAAGAAAAAACATTGCCAATCCCTGGATATCTTCTTTTCGCTTGCGAAGCGGCGGCACTTCAATTTGAATTGTGTTGATACGATACAATAAATCTTCTCTGAAAAGACCTTCCTCAACATCCGACAAGAGGTTGTGATTGGTAGCCGAAATCAATCGTATATCTACATCAATCGGGTCGTTGCTACCCACTCGGGTAATTCGACGCGACTGCAAAGCATTAAGAAGTTTAGCCTGCAGAGAATAAGTAAGGTTTCCAATTTCATCAAGAAACAGCGTTCCTTTATCGGCAGCCTCCATCTTGCCGGCTCTGTCGGTGTGTGCATTTGTAAACGAACCTTTCACGTGTCCGAAAAGTTCACTTTCGAATAATGTCTCTGTGACAGCCCCCATATCTACCGTTACCAATGACTCGCAAGCCCGTGAAGACAACTGATGTATTCTCCTTGCTATAACTTCTTTTCCTGTTCCGTTTTCACCTGTAATCAATACATTGGCATCTGTTACCGCCACCTTCTCAACCATACTCAACAACTCGCGCATGGGACGAGATTCTCCCCAATAAACATCATTCTCTTTGTTGAGCTGAGCATTAAGAACATTCTGCTTTTCCTTCAGTCTGGTCACTTCTTTCTGTGAGAGACGCAATTTGAGTGCCGACTGCAAAGTGGCAATCAACTTCGCATTATCCCAGGGCTTTACCACAAAGTCGGAAGCACCCTCTTTGAGAGCCGTTACCGCCAGTTCAATATCTGCATAGGCAGTGAAAAACACCACCGGCAGGTCTGGATCTACTTTCTTTACTTCCGATAGCCAAAACAGGCCCTCATTGCCCGTATTTATTCCTGCCGAATAATTCATATCCAGCAAAACCACATCAGGTCTCTTTTCTCTCAAAGTGGTTATTAGTGTGTTTGGAGACGACAGCAATGTCACTTCCTCAAAATGGTTATTCAATAAGAGCTTAAGAGCACTTAATACATTCTTATTATCATCTACAACGAGAACTCGTCCTTGTTTCATTTGGTTTACTTAAAGATTCTGCAACAAATGTAAGGAAAATGTTGTAAACATGGGGGATATAGTGTAAAGATATTTTACAGATATTGGTATTCTAAGGTTGTTTTAGCTTCATTTTTTCAGGATCCTGTTTGCAATTCCAAATACTTGCAATATATACTGTATTCTTAACAACAAAATAGAGCGCCTTAAATCTCCTCCATATCATGCAAGGCGTTTGGAGACCAGACTAATGTGTGTTTCATTCTATTTTCTCTTAACACTGTCGTGCGGAACACCTTTGTTCAACTCAAAGTCTTCCTCCGCCTCATTCAATCTTGAATCTAACTCTTCAAATGAGTATGCACAAGGTGCATCTGAAAGAAGTCGATAATAATACTTTTCCAAATTACTCAAAATTGTTTCATTTGTTTTATCATCCAGGATTTCTTTCACCAGTTTAATCTTACGCTCCAATATTGCTCCCATAGTCATTACTTTATCTCCTCAAAGTTAAGTAAATAATTCGTACAACAAAACAGATAGAAATAATTTAGTAATATCCGTGGCTGAAAAACATAGCAAATCATCGGTTGATATGTAAAGTTATCAACACCAATGTAAAAACACTTTACACAACACGCGAAAGCAATAAACCCAATCAACTGTTTATCAATACTGTAATTCCTTTGGCACGGTATTGGGTTATATATTACCAAACGGACACTAAAATGAAAAGATTTTTGAACATACTCGTTATTATTTGTATATCGGCAACAACATTGTTTGCCCAAGAGAGACAATGGTCGCTTGAAGAATGCATACATTATGCCGTGGAGAACAGCCCTAGGACAAATAAGCTGAAAGCACAAAACACTATCAACCGGCAAGACTATATGCTTGCAATCGGGAAACTGCTGCCTTCGCTTAATGCAGGAACAAATACATATTTTAATTTTGGTAGAGGAATTGATTACGAAACCAATACATATATAGATGTTAACTCGTTTAGCAACAACTACTCCATATATTCAGCGATGACTATATTTGATGGCTTCTCCAACATTTATAAGATTAAGATGCAGAAAGCAAATGAGATGGCAGGCAAACAACAGTTGGAACAACAGCAGGAAATGGTGGCATATGAAACTATGGAAGCATTTTTCAATGTATTGTATTATAAAAAGATGGTGCAGCTGGCACAGGAGCAAGCAGAAGAAAGTGCCAACAACATGAAACAGGCAAAACGAATGGAAGAACTAGGTATGAAATCCCTCCCCGATGTGGCAGAAATGGCAGCAAAAGAGGCGGCAGATATATACAACCTCACCAAACAAAAAAACTTACTCACCATAAGTATTATATTGCTAAAGGAAAAGATGAATTACCCCATAGACCAGGAATTTGATATTGAAGAAAATCAACCTGAAACACTCATCATTAAAACTAATGAGGCAGCTGCTGTTATTTATAAAACAGCAAAGAGCATTAACCATAATGTACTTGCCGCACAGTCATCACTAAGAGCACAACAAATGAATCAACGCTCTGCCCTTGCAAACTTTTCACCCGTTGTATCTATGGATGCAGGCATTTCCACAGGATTTGCAAAGTATATGGACGGTAGCGAATACACCTCCTTCTCGGAACAATTAAAAAACAAACGAGGAACTTATGTGGGTTTCACATTATCTATCCCAATATTCAGTGGACTATCAAAAATAACTTCACACAATCGCAGCAAAGCGCAGGTCATAATAGCTCAAAATGAACTTGATGAAACAACCCGATCTCTTTACAGCGAAATAGAACAGGCTGTGGCAGACATGAACGGACAGGCTGATGCCTACCAACAGGCAGTGAAGCAGCGTGAAGCAGTGGAAACTGCACACAATGCCAATCAGAGAAAGTATGACGAGGGTCTTATTAGTCCGCTAGAACTACATACCAGTGCCAACCGTGTTGTGCAGTCAAGAGCCGAAGAGATGAATGCTGAATTGCAATACCGCCTGAAGGCACGATTGGTAAGATACTATAAAGGAGAATCATTCGTAATAAAATAGAAACACAAACAATATGGATACTATCATTGAAAAGAAAAAAGGATTAAAAAAGAAACATATCCCCTACATCATAGGCGGTGTGCTGTTTCTTGTGGCGCTGCTATGGCTTATATTTGGCAATCATGCATCAAAACTGAATGTAGATGCCAAGCGCATTTCTGTTCAGTCGGTCACACGTGGTGAGTTTAACGACTACATTCGCGTAAGTGGACAGGTGCAGCCCATCAGCACCATACAGCTGAGTGCTATTGAAGGTGGTATGGTGGAGGCCAAACTGGTGGAAGAAGGAGCCGATGTAAGAAAAGGAGAAATCATTGCACGACTCAGCAACCCAATGCTCAACCTGAACATCCTCGACAGCGAGGCACAACTGGCTGAAAAGCAAAACTTTTTGCGCAACACACAAGTTGCAATGGAGCAGGACAGACTGACGCTTAAAAAAGAGAAACTGCAATTAGACCTAGATGTAACACGCAAGCAACGCAAATATGAACAGTACAAAAAACTGTATGAAGAAAATCTAACCTCCAAAGAAGATTATATGCAGGCAAAAGAGGACTACGAATTTGCCAAAGATGGACGACAACTGGTGGTTGAACGTCAGAAACAAGACTCCATCTATCGCACCGTACAGATAGAACAAATGGAAGAGAGCTTGCACAACATGCGCCAAAAC
>CAYFUQ010000020.1:0-32212 GCA_964346415.1 uncultured Proteiniphilum sp. | reverse complement strand
ATTACCAAAAGTATTTGACTACACAGTATTTATCTTGCACTGCGAATTGTTGTTTTGTTTGAATTATAATATATGCAGAGCAAAAAACAGGAACACCAGCTGATGTGATGCTCCTGTTAATATTCTATATCTTATTAGACTAAATTTAGTCCCTTACACGTTCTACGTAAGTTCCTGTCCTTGTGTCAACCTTAATTTTTTCACCCGTATCAATGAATAGGGGGACACGAACTTCAGCACCTGTTTCTACAGTTGCTGGTTTTAATGCATTGGTTGCTGTGTCACCTTTGATACCCGGCTCAGTATATGTAATCTCAAGCACAACATGAGCAGGAAGTTCAACAGTCAATATTGTTCCGCTTTCAGCGTGTGTTTGCACTTCAACTATATCACCTTCTTTAAGAAACTGAACGCCCTCTATTTGAGACTCAGGAATGGGAATCTGGTCGAACGTTTCTGTGTTCATAAAGTTATATCCCATATCGTCTTGATACAGGTATTGATAGGAGCGACGCTCAATGCGCACTTCATCTACCTTTACTCCGGCGTTGAATGTCTTTTCAAGAACACGTCCTGTAGTTACGTTTTTAAGTTTTGTTCGAACGAATGCCGCACCTTTTCCTGGCTTAACGTGAAGAAACTCCACGATTACGAAATATTGCCCTTCAAGGTCTATGCACATCCCGTTTCTAAAATCAGCTGTTGTTGCCATAAATTATTTTTATTGAAATAATAGATTGTAATTTTGTGCAAAAGTACTCATAATCATTGGAAAATGCAAATTGTGTCTTTTACTCCATTTTGCTAATTTATTAGTCTATTCTGAAGTGATTATTCCTTACATATTCCTATCTTTTGGTCAATATTTTTTACACTTAGCACATTAATTAGTATTTTTGCAATCAAAATATTCTCAATAGCTTTCTCTATGCAAAAGTTTGAATCTCAATCGTTGTATATATTTAATACTCTAAGTCGCTCTAAGGAGTTGTTCGAACCACTTAATCCTCCTTTTGTAGGTATGTATGTGTGTGGCCCTACTGTGTACAGCGATGTTCATTTGGGTAATAGTCGCACATTCATTTCGTTCGATATGATATATCGTTATTTGCTTCATCTGGGCTACAAGGTAAGATACGTTCGCAATATTACTGACGCCGGTCATCTCGAAGGCGACAATGACGAAGGCGCTGACAAGTTTGCCAAACGTGCCAAGCTGGAACAACTTGAGCCGATGGAGATTGTACAGAAATATACAATCGGCTTTCATGATGTGCTTCGTGTATTCAATACACTGCCGCCAAGTATTGAGCCAACAGCAACAGGGCACATCATTGAGCAAATTGAAATGATTAAAGAAATTCTCAACAGCGGATATGCTTATGAGGTGAACGGAACTGTCTATTTTGATGTTGAAAAATATAGTGAAGACTTTTCGTATGGTATCCTGACGAATAGAAAGCTGGAAGACCTGATGGAGGGAACACGTGAATTGAGTGGGCAGGATGAGAAAAAAGGAAGACTCGACTTTGCTTTGTGGATTAAAGCAAAACCTGAAACATTGATGCAATGGCCTTCTCCCTGGGGATGGGGTTTCCCGGGTTGGCATATCGAATGCTCGGCAATGAGCGAAAAATATCTGGGTAAAACATTTGACATTCATGGAGGGGGGATGGATTTGCAGGCTACTCATCACACCAATGAAATTGCACAATCGCAGGCTTGCAACAAAGAAGCTCCCGTTAAATATTGGCTACACACAAATATGCTGACAGTTAATGGTGTTCGAATGTCTAAAACTGCAGGCAACGGCTTCTTGCCTAATGAACTCTTTACAGGAGATCATCCCATGCTCGAGAGAGGATATTCACCGATGACTGTAAGATACTTTATGGCGCAGTCTCACTATCGTAGTACACTTGACTTTTCAAACGAAGCTCTGCAAGCTGCAGAGAGGGGCTATAAGCGTCTGATGGAATCTATTTCGAGAATTGATAAGATAGAAGCATCGTCGGATTCAACTGTAAGTATTGATAAAATCAGAGGCAACTGCTATGATGCAATGAATGATGACTTTAATACTCCCGTGCTGCTTGCACACCTATTCGATGCTGTAAGGGTGATAAATTCAGCTGTGGATAAAACAGAGAAGCTGACTCAAAATGATATATCTGCCTTGAAAGAGCTTATGCAAATTTTTGTTACAGATGTGTTGGGACTCATAGATGAAAGTGATGCAAGCGCAGGAAGTGACGTGGTTGGTGGATTGATGGATTTAATTATTGATATTCGCAGTTCAGCAAGAGAAAACAAAGACTGGGCTACTTCTGACTTGATTCGTGACCGGCTGAAGGAAGCAGGGGTAGAGATCAAAGACACCAAAGATGGTGTTGAGTGGAGAATATAAGCTGATAAAATTATGCAAATTATTATGTCACCTGCAAAACTAATGAGTTTTGAGCAGGATGTAAATTATAAGACAACAACTCCTTTGTTCCAAAATGAGACAGAGGAAATTTTAAAGGTTTGTCAAAATCTGTCGCCATCTGACATTGCGGAGCAGATGAAGGTTAATGCTGACATTGCAAGCTCAGTATTTGAATATTTTCAAACCTATAATGCAGGCAACACCCCCGAACGTGCAGCATCTTTAGCGTATAATGGCATTGCTTATAAAGGACTGAATGCACATGATTTTGATGAGGAAGATGTTAAGTTTGCACAGCAGCACCTGAATCTGATCTCAGGATTTTATGGAATGCTGCGCCCTTTTGACGCTATAAAACCATACAGACTTGAGTTTGCAAGAAAAATTCAACCTGAAGGATACAAAACTCTTTACGCATATTGGCGTGAGACACTGAATAAATACATGACAGAGAAGCTGAAAGGCGATGAGGCTGTTATTATAAACGTAGCATCTAAAGAATACTCTAAAGCATTAGATGAAAAACTTCTTCCACAAGATACACGTATTGTAGATATTGAGTTTTTACAGCAAAAAGGTGAAGAGCTGAAGCAAATTGTAGTTCACTCAAAAAAAGCACGCGGGTTAATGGCGCGTTTCATTATAAAAAATCAGCTTAAACACTCAGAAGAGGTTAAGCTTTTCGACTATGAAGACTACTTTTATTATCCTCAGCTGTCTGATGATAATAAGTTTGTCTTTGTGCGATAATCACAGCAAAATATATTATGAACGAAAAAAGATTGGGTTTTGGTTCAAAGCTGGGCATGGTAGCAGCTGCTGCCGGCTCTGCCGTTGGTTTAGGCAATATATGGCGCTTCCCTAGCGAGACCGCTGATGGTGGAGGAGCATTATTTATTTTTGTATATATATTATGCATTCTGTTTTTCGGAGTGCCGGTTATGATGGCCGAATTTCTTGTTGGTCGCTCGTCTCGTGCCAATGCAGTTGGTGCATTTCATAAACTGGCTCCAGGGACACAATGGAAATGGATTGGACGACTCGGCGTACTTACAGGCTTTGTGATATTAGGATTTTATATGGTAGTATGTGGATGGACACTTGATTATCTTTTCCAATCTTTAACGGGAAGTTTGAATAACGTATCTGATTTTTCAGAAAATTTCAACCTATTATTGGCAAGCAAAGGCAAACAAATTGGATTAATGGTTTTGTTTGTCTTTATGACGGCTTATTTTATCTATGCGGGTGTGCAGAAAGGGATAGAGAAATCTGCTAAGATAATGATGCCCATGCTGTTTTTGCTTCTAATAATATTGTCAGTAAGATCTTTGTCCCTTGAAGGCGCAAAAGAAGGAGTGGATTTTTTATTTAAACCCAATCTTGCAGAGGCTAAGTCAACTATGTTTATCGATGCAATGGGTCAGGCATTCTTTTCTCTTTCGCTTGGGATGGGGTGTATGATGACCTATTCTTCTTATTTTGGTCGCAATACAAATTTAGCCAAAACAGCAATGCAGGTTTCCGTGCTCGATACTTTAGTTGCAATTCTTGCGGGTCTGGTAATATTCCCATCAGCATTTGCCCTGGCTTCAAATAGCGAAACTATCGTTGACCAACTCGTTGCAGGTGGTCCCGGTCTGTTGTTTATAACCCTTCCTGAGCTATTTGTTCAGATGAAAGGTGCTATGGTTTGGTCATCCATGTTTTTCCTTTTGCTTTCACTTGCGGCGCTCACTTCCACTATCTCATTGATGGAGGTTGTTACGGTATATTTGATTGAAGAGTACAAAATGACTCGCAAGCGTGCACTGCAGTATGTTGTTATAGGTGTTTTGATTCTTGGTACAATATCGTCAGTTTATCCCTGGTTCTTTAATTTCCTGGATGTTGCTTCAGCCAAGTTTATGTTGCCTATTGGCGGATTATTTATTTCCCTGTTTGTAGGGTGGTATCTTGATAAACGAATAGTGCAGGTAGAGCTCACCAATAATGGAGCGTTAAAATATAGTGTTCGTTTTCTTAAAATATACAGCTTTATATTGAAATACTTTGCACCAATTGCCATCTTATCAATCTTTATCTATGGTTTTATAGGATAGGGACGGTGTCCTGTTTATGTCCTTACTTTAAAATATCATTAAAGTAAGGATTCTTTTTTTGTGTTGATTTTTTTAATTATTAAATTTGTAGATTAATACGGTTTTTCGATGCAATATAAAATATTTTCTCCTGAAAAAATTAATACTGTTGTGCAGCTGCCTGCTTCAAAAAGCATTAGTAATAGGGTTCTGATACTAAATGCCTTGAGCATGAGTACCCATCAGATTGAAAATCTATCTGACTGTGAGGATACAATGGTAATGCTTAATGCCTTTAATTCAGACTCAAATGTATTTGATGTCAGGGCAGCAGGTACTGCAATGCGTTTTCTAACTGCTTTCCTTGCCGGTGTTGAAGGTGAATGGATACTAAAAGGCACTAATAGAATGCATGAGCGCCCTATATATCCGTTAGTGGAAACTCTTAGGTCTCTTGATGCAGATATAGAGTATTTGGAGAAAGAGGGATACCCTCCATTGAAAATCAGGGGTAAGAGTCTTGAAGGTGGCGAGGTTGTAGTATCAGGAGCTATCAGTTCTCAATATATTTCGGCGCTTATGATGATTGGCCCTACGATGACTAAAGGACTTACAATCAATATTGAAAACGAAATAATATCAAGGCCTTACATTGAACTGACTGTCAAATTAATGCAAGAGTACGGTGCCAGGGTTAAGTGGAAAGGGAGTATCATTGAAATAAAACCACAAAAGTACAAGCCCGTTCGTTATAAAGTTGAGTCTGACTGGTCGGCAGCATCATACTGGTATGCTATGGTCTCTTTGACAAAGGATTCGGAGGTGAAACTGTTGGGTTTGAACAGAAACAGCCTTCAGGGTGACTCAAATCTAGTTAATCTGTTTGAAGACTTAGGGGTGACAACAGAATTTACCAATGACGGAGTTGTGGTAAGAAAAGTGAGGAAAGCAAATAAGAAATTTTTTCATAATTTTATTAATGAACCCGACTTGGCTCAAACTTTTGCCACTACTTGTTGTTTTCTAAATATCCCATTTATATTTTCGGGAGTTCAAACCCTGAGAATAAAGGAAACTGACCGAATTGAAGCATTGAAAATCGAACTAAAGAAGTTTGGATACGTTTTAAAGGTCACAGGCAATGAAATGTTTGAATGGGATGGCGAACGTTGTTTCAAGGAAGAAGACCCTGCTGTAGATACATACGAAGACCACAGAATGGCGATGTCGTTGGCACCGGCTTCGATTCCATTTAAATCTGTTAGAGTGAATGATCCTCATGTTGTGAGCAAATCATATCCCGGTTTTTGGAATGATTTGGAGCAGGCCGGATTTAGAATAGAAAGAGAACCCAAAAAATAATATAATTATGTCCAGTTTATATATACTTATCGGAATCATTATCTTTTTTGTTGTGTCATTGTATATCTCAAATACAATCCAGCACAGAAAAGGTAATACAGAAGAGCGGGAAACCCCCGAGCCATTAATTAAAATCAACATTAATGGTGAAACCTCAGGATGTTGTGGCGATCACGATGTGTGCGATAAAGACTCACTGATTGCAGCTTATGTGGAAGAACCCGAATATTTTGACGATGATGAATTAGATAGATTCTCGCTAAGGGATGCTTCAAATTATACCGAATCTGAAGCAAATGAGTTTCGTGAAGTCTTTTATACTATTTTGGATGAAGAAAAACCAAGATGGATTCGTAGTCTTCAGCTCAGAGAAATATCCATACCCAACCAAATGAAAGATGAAGTAGTAATGGTAATCAATGAACTTCGAGAACTTAAAATGCAACCTGCATAAATAAGCCGGATGAATATCATTGAATTATTAGACTACGCTTTTTTTAGAAATGCGTTGCTGGGGAGTTTGTTTGCCAGCATTGCCTGTGGCATCATTGGCACTTACGTAGTGTCGAGGCGTTTGGTTTTTATCAGTGGAGGCATCACTCATGCCTCATTTGGCGGACTAGGCATCGGATTCTATTTCGGAATTAATCCCATCCTATCGGCAATGGTTTTTTCTGTCCTCTCAGCCTTTGGTATTCAGTGGATGTCACAAAAACAGGGAGTTAGGGAAGATTCTGCTATAGCTGTTTTCTGGTCCTTTGGCATGGCTGTTGGTATTATGCTTACCTTTCTATCGGCGGGCTACGGGCCCAACCTGTCAGAATACCTTTTTGGCAATATCTTAACTATCACTCAAACGGACATATGGTCGCTGGTAATATTGTCAATAGTTATATTTTTATTCTTTGTTGCCAATTATCATGCTATTGTCTCTGTATCGTTTGATGCTGATTTTGCACGGACCCGTCGCCTGAAAACTAAGTTTATCGAATACACAATGATGCTTTTTGTAGCAATAACTATTGTTTTGAGCATCAGGCTGGTTGGTATTGTCCTTCTGATGTCGCTTATAACTGTACCACAAATGACAGCCAATCTGTTTACGGTAAACTACTCCAAAATCATTACTTTCTCTATTATTATCAGCTTTGTGGGGAGCGTTATCGGCCTTCTTTTATCTTACTATCTGAATGTGCCTTCGGGGGCCTTTATTATTTTTGTGCTGATAATGATATATGCAATTTCCAGATTAGTCAAATATCTTTTCTTAAGAGAAAAATCATAATATAAGCTGACTATTATTTCCCATTTACTTACATAGTTATAATAAAGAATCTATTTTCGAGTTATTAATATAATAGCCGCTACTCGAATAAGCCTCTTTATGTTGATTAAAAGCAAAATAAATGTCATAGCCTGGGTCGTTTTTTTTCTGCTTGTTTCTCTTGGATGCTCCACAAAAAGAAACACAGCGGCTACACGTGCATACCATGAACTTACTACTAGATATAATGTATTCTTTAATGCAGAAATGGCTTATGAAGATGCCCTGCAAAATATCTATGATAGTCATAAAGATAATTACAGCGAATTGCTGACGATGTATCCCAACAGTTCTGTGCCCGGCGACACCATTGAAAAGAAACCGGGAGGAGCCTTCGATTATGTGATTGAAAAAACAACAAAAGCCATACAGGAACACTCTATTTCGGCCAAACCAGTGCGTGACGCTTCGCGAATGGATAATCAGGACTATAGAGAATGGTTGCAGCAAAGTGAATTCAATCCATTTATCGACCAGGCATGGCTACTGATGGGAAAAGCTCATATACAAAACGGTGATTATGCTCAGGCAATATCGGTTTTGTCACATGCCGCTCGTTTGTTTAGTCATGATATTGACATAGTGTCCGAAGCGCAACTTTGGCTGTTGAGAGCATACACAGAAATTGAGTGGTATTCCGATGCAGAAACAATAGCCTCTACTCTTAATGTGAGAACACTTCCCAATGATTTAAGAAAATTGTTCAATGAGTTTTATGCTTTCTATCTATTGAGAAGAGGTCGCTATGGAGATGCTGTGGCATTCTTAGTTGAGTCCGTCAGGGATAAGAATGATAAAGTGCAAAAGATGAGGTTGCGTTTTTTACTTGGGCAATTGTATGCACTTCTTGGAGAAAACGAAAAAGCATACAAAGAGTTTGACAAACTAAGAGGGATTACTGTATCTCACGATATTGAGCTTAATGCTGTGCTAGCACAATCGGGTGTTACCAACGACGTCTCTCACACAATTCGAATATTGGAGAAAATGGCTAAGCGTCCAAAAAATATTAATTACGCCGATCAGATATATTATTCCATAGGAAATGTCTATATTCAGAATGATGCCGGTGACAAGGCACTTCAGAACTATAGAGCCGCTGAGGAAAAAAGTGCTCTGGGTGGCTTGTATAAAGCTTATGCGCAAATAGCGCAGGCAGATATCTACTATGCAGATAAAAAGTATATTTATGCTGCTCCCAAATATGTCGAGGGAATAGGGCAATTTCCCAAAACCAATATGCATTATGACGAGATTAGGCTGAGAGCGGATGTGTTGGGAGAAATGTTGCCTTTCCTGAAAAATATACATGAGCAGGATAGTTTGCAGCATATTGCACAGTTGCCACAAGAAGAGCAGTTGAGAATTATAAATGCTCACATTGCAATTCTGAAAAAGAAAGAGCGTGTTGAAAAGCGTGAAGAACTTATTCGCGATAGGGAAGTTGTTTCGATTGATTCAGATACCGGTTCTCCAATGTTGCCAATTGGTAGTGACACTGATTTTTATTTTTATAATCCACAGCGGGTTGTACAGGGCAAAAGTGAATTTAAAAGAATATGGGGTGACCGGAAAGCAGAGGATAACTGGAGATTGTCAGATAAGAGCAACTTGGCGTCTATTGCTACAGGAGGGGAACCGAACGAAATAGCCGAGCAAAAAGCGGTTGTAAGTGCTGACAGCACCTCGGCGTCGGGCACCAAGTCAGATATTTATTCTCCTGATTATTATTTGAGCCAATTGCCAATTTCAGCTGATGCATTGAAAAAGTCAAACGAAATTATAGCAGAAGCTTTATATAATGTTGGCAACCTGTCCAAAGATAAATTATATGACTATGACTTTGCAATTGATTACTATAACAGATACTTAAGTGATTTTTCTGATGCTGAACACAGGCTTGACGTCTATAATCAACTCTATTTAATTTATCTGAGAACTGACAACACAGCCAATGCAGAATACTATAAAAGCAAAATACTGACAGAATATCCGGAAAGCTTGATTGCTCAAAAAATAGCTAATCCCGGTTATGAATATATAATAAACAATTATGCTCATGTGCAGGAACAGCTCTACAAAGATATGCTTGAGTCATACAAAGAAGGCAGCTATCTCGAAGTACAGAAAAGTTATGAAACTGCAACCACGTTTTTTGAACACAGCAATTACATGCCTCAGTTTAAATTGTTGAATGCGCTTTCGTATGCGCAGGCAGCAGACTCTGTAAAGCTGAAGTTGGAACTAGAGGCTATTAGTGCTGAGTATGCTGAGATGCCGCAAGGGGAGTTGGCCCAAAACATACTAACAGGTTTGTCGGAAGGAAAAGTACTGGCATCGGCAGCATCCGCCATCTCAGACTTTGACTGGAGTGGCAGCTATGAGTCCTCTACTTCAGTATCGACAGATACTTTGTGCTTTGACTCCTCAGCAGAGCAACCCTACAGTTATTTGTTGATTTTTGACGACAGAAGTATGGATAAAAACAAACTCCTGTTTGCGGTGTCCGACTACAACTATTCCACGTTTCAAAAACGTCTATTCCCCGTCTCATTTATCAATATACAGCGCTGGAGCGGTCTTAGGATAGATGGATTTGAGTCGCTGCATGAGGTTAATAGATATGCAGAGTTGATTGAGTCAGATTCACTTTTTGCACATTCTATACCCGATTCATTGCGTACACTTAAGATTTCTCATGCAAACATGGATATGTTGAGAGACGGCAAACCTATGGAGGAATATCTGGCTTTCTATAATTCAGTTTTGAATCAAAGTTCATCGGTGATATATAAATTGGAAGAAACTACTACAGTTGACTTGCCGGAATTTGGGCAGCAAGATATCGATATGGAGGTGCCCGTTGATATAGAGCCAACTAAGGATGTTAAGCAAATTACACCACTTGAAAAAGTACCTGTGTATTCACCGAAAGAGTCGGAGCAAAAAACAATAAGTGAGCGACAAGCTGAGCTGGAACGAAAAGAGTCAGAGGCCCTTAGCAGTGAAGAGAGTGGTGTGTCTGCCAAAGATCAGAGAGCCACACTCAAAGAACGTGAGAAAGCTAGAAAAGAATTGATGAAAGAACGTGAGCGCTTGCTTAAGCAAAAAGAACGAGAGAGAAAGACAGAATTGAAGCGACGCGAGCAAGAGCGTAAACAAAAATTGAAAGAACAAGAGCGCCTGAGAAAAGAGAAGCTAAGAGAGCGCAACCGCGCATTGAAGAAACAAAACAGATAATTGCATATAATAATGAAAATAGTATTTGCCACTAATAACAAGCATAAGCTTGACGAAATAAGAAAGATTACCCAAAACAGTGTGGAAATTTTGAGCCTTTCAGATATTGATTGTCATGACGACATTCCCGAGACGGGTGTCACCTTAGAAGAAAATGCTCTAATGAAAGTCGATTATATAAAATCAAAATTTGGATATGACTGCTTTGCCGATGACACAGGGCTTGAGGTTGATGCTCTAAATGGTGCACCGGGAGTTTATTCAGCTCGCTATGCCGGCGAGGATTGCAACTCAGAGGATAATATGGATAAGATGCTGACAGAGTTAGGCGGCATCACCAACCGCAATGCAAGGTTCAGAACAGTAATAGCACTAACCCTAAATGGTGAAAACTATTTTTTTGAAGGGATAGTGAACGGAACAATCATCGAAGAAAGACGTGGTGGCGAAGGTTTTGGATATGATCCAATATTTGTACCTGCAGGCTACGACAAAACTTTTGCAGAACTTGGTGATGATGAAAAGAACCAAATAAGCCACAGGGCCATTGCCACTAAAAAGCTGGTTGAGAAACTAAAGTTAATTAGCACGAAAAGATTACCTTAAGGGCTGAATATCGTACAACATTTAGACATTTCAAAGTTGTAATGTCTAATTGTCGGATGACATTGAAGGGTTGAAGGTTTGTTGATTTGGAAATATTTGACTTTTTGCCTATCTTTGAGTTGATTCTGATAAATTATAAAACAAACAATATGTCAAATGTTATTCGCACCGGAATTATAGGCTTCGGCGCTTCGGGCAGAGTGTTTCATGCCCCTTTTGTAAATGTGGTTGACGGACTTGAGCTAACAAAAGTGAGTACTTCTAATCCCGTTAATATCCAAATAGCTAATGAGAGATATCCAAACACAAAAGTAGTGAACACTCCTCAGGAAATTATTGAAGACCCGAATATTGACCTGGTTATTGTGACATCCCCAAACACAGATCATTTCAGATGGTCGAAGGAGGGATTGCTGGCAAACAAACATGTTATGGTCGAGAAACCCTTTACTGTGACTGTTGAAGAAGCGGACGAACTTGTTGCACTGGCGAAAAAGCAGAATAAAGTATTGACTGTTTATCATAACCGCCGTTTTACGAGCGATACCAAGACTGTGAAGAAACTGCTCGACAGCAATCTTCTGGGTGAAGTAAGAGATTATGAAGCCCACTACGACAGATATCGGACTGAACCACGACCCGGAGGCGCATGGAGAGAGGATCCACTGCCCGGCTCGGGAATATTTTATGATTTGGGCTCTCATCTTATTGACCAGGCACTCTGGTTCTTTGGAATGCCCGAAAGTGTGACTGCACAAATAGATTCGCAGCGCCCCTGGGCAAAGGCTGACGACCATTTTGACGTGCGTCTTCACTATCCCGAATTTAATGTAACGCTAAAAGCAGGGATGCTTTGCAAAATACCGGGACCTAACTATATGATACATGGCACCAAAGGTACATACATAAAGCATGGTCTTGATGTACAGGAGGCTGCGCTTAATGCGGGCGATATTCCCGAAGGTGCAGATTGGGGGCGCGAGCCAAAGGAAATCTGGGGACGCATAGAAACAGAATATAATGGGGTGAACATAAATGGTTTGATTGAAAGCGAAAACGGTGACTATCGTGACTATTTCATCAATTTGCGTGATGCAATTTGGGGGAAAACGGAAATTGCAGTGAAACCCGAAGAAGCTCGAAATGTTATCAAAATCATTGAACTGGCATTCCAGAGCAGTAAAGAAAGAAGAACCATTGACCTCTGAACTTCTTAAATTGAATACTTTTTTGTGCTTTTACTGTGCTATGTTTCACAAAATCACTACATTTGCACTTTGATTTTTTGAGAAACTGGAAATAAGTCATATGATAAAAATTACCTTTCCCGACAACTCAGTGCGTGAGTACGAAAAAGGAGTTACCGGGCTACAGATAGCTGAAAGTATCAGCTCAAGATTGGCAAGAGAGGTTCTTGCCGCAAGTGTAAACGGTGAAACATGGGACCTTACCCGTCCAATAAATGAAGATGCAACGGTTCAACTTCTCAAATGGGAAGATGAAGAGGGCAAACATGCATACTGGCACTCGTCTGCCCACCTCATGGCTGAGGCGCTACAGGAGCTTTATCCCGGTATTAAGTTTGGAATTGGCCCGGCAATAGAGAACGGATTCTATTATGATGTTGATCCCGGTGAGGGAGTTGCTATCAAAGACTCTGATTTCCCTGCCATTGAGGCCAAGATGAAAGAGCTAATCGATGCAAAAGAGGACATCCTCAGAGAAAGCATTTCCAAGAGTGATGCTCTTGAGATGTTTGGAAATAGAAAAGAGCACTACAAAACAGAGTTGATTGATGAACTGGAAGATGGTTCCATCACAACATATACGCAGGGCGGTTTCACTGACTTATGTCGCGGGCCACACTTGCCCAATACATCGTACATCAAGTTCCCGAAGATACTTAGTGTTGCAGGCGCATACTGGCGTGGCGACGTTGAGCGTCCGCAGCTTACACGTCTTTATGGGATTACTTTCCCTAAAAAGAAAATGCTTGACGACTATCTTGAAATGCTGGAGGAAGCAAAAAAACGCGATCACCGAAAGATTGGAAAAGAGCTTGAGTTATTTGCATTTTCACAGGTTGTTGGCTCGGGTCTCCCTTTGTGGTTGCCAAAGGGCACACAGCTGAGATTAAAACTTGAAGAGTATCTTAAGAAAATTCAACAGCAGTTTGATTATGAGCAGGTGATGACACCGCACATTGGTGGGAAGCAGCTTTATGTAACGTCGGGTCACTATGCCAAATATGGTAAAGACTCGTTTCAGCCAATTCATACCCCCGAAGAGGGAGAGGAGTTCCTGTTGCGCCCCATGAACTGTCCGCACCACTGCGAGATTTATAAAACCAAACCGCGTTCTTATAAAGATTTGCCTTACCGACTTGCTGAGTTTGGTACTGTTTATCGTTATGAGCAAAGTGGTGAATTGCACGGATTGACTCGTGTGAGAGGCTTTACTCAAGACGATGCGCATATTTTCTGTACGCCCGATCAGGTTAAGGATGAGTTTTTGAAAGTGATGGATATTATTTTCATAATCTTCAAAGCACTGGATTTCAAAGATTTTGAAGCACAGATTTCATTGCGCGACCCCGACAATAAAGAAAAGTACATCGGTTCGGATGAAAATTGGGAAAAAGCAGAACGCTCAATCGTTGAAGCTTGTGAGGAAAAGGGTCTAAAAGCCCGTATAGAATTGGGTGAGGCCGCGTTCTATGGTCCCAAACTTGACTTTATGGTGAAAGATGCGTTGGGACGACGCTGGCAGTTGGGTACTATTCAGGTTGACTATAATCTGCCTGAAAGATTTGAGCTTGAATATACCGGCTCTGACAATCAGAAACACCGACCGGTAATGATTCACCGTGCACCGTTTGGTTCAATGGAGCGCTTTGTGGCTGTTCTAATTGAGCACACCGCAGGTAGGTTTCCACTATGGCTGACACCAACACAGGTGGTTGTGTTGCCGGTGAGCGAGCGTTTCAACGACTATGCCTATTCTGTGGCGAGAACATTGAAGTTGCAGGATATACGCGCCGAGGTGGATGATAGAAATGAAAAAGTAGGTCGCAAAATTAGAGACAACGAACTTAAACGTATTCCCTATATCCTCATAGTAGGAGAGAAGGAAGCAGAAAATGAAGAGGTTTCGGTAAGAAAGCAGGGAGGTATTGACGAAGGTTCAGAAAAATTAGCTATTTTTACACAAAGAATAAATAGAGAAGTGGAAGAGATGATGAATCCACAAATCGAACAATAAATAAAACATAAATATAATTTTAAAGAAAGGAATAATCACATCTGAATGAGAAGAAATTTTAGACAACAACAAAACAATAGAGAACAGCATCGTATTAACGATCGAATCCGTGTTCCGGAGGTTCGCCTTGTAGGCGATAATGTAGAACAGGGTATCTACCCAACCCGTCAGGCTTTGCAGATTGCAGAAGAGCAAGGACTTGATCTCGTGGAGATTTCACCCACTGCAGAACCGCCCGTATGCAGAATAATTGATTATCAAAAGTTTTTGTATCAACAAAAGAAAAAGCAAAAGGAACAACGGGCTAAATCTGTGAAGATTGTGGTTAAGGAAATTCGTTTCGGGCCTCAAACCGATGAGCATGACTATAATTTTAAACTAAAGCACGCAAAAGGTTTTCTGGAAGATGGAGCTAAAGTAAAAGCTTATGTTTTCTTTAGAGGACGTTCTATCTTGTTTAAAGATCAAGGTGAATTGTTGTTGTTGCGCTTTGCCAATGATTTAGAAGAATACGCTCGCGTGGAACAACTTCCTGTGCTGGAAGGAAAGCGCATGATAATTATGCTGGCACCTAAAAAGGTGCCTGCGAAATAGTCGTTTCCCCCAAAAAAAAGTAATATATTGCCATTTAAATGATGGCATTCTAAAAAAGAAATTGTATCTTTGCAAGCTTTTTGATTCCAAGAGGTCGATAAAGCCTTTTGGGATGCAATACTTATATAGTATCCAAGCTGTATATAATAGCAAAGTTCCCGCTTGTCATTGTTTTATAAAGAAGCGATTGATGTGGGATAGTAAATTTGAAGATTTTTATTTATAAACAAAACAAAGGATAGCAAAATGCCAAAAATGAAGACTAATTCCGGTTCGAAAAAAAGGTTTACCCTTACCGGAACAGGAAAAATCAAAAGAAAGCATGCTTACAAAAGTCACATTTTGACGAAAAAGACCAAAAAGCAGAAGAGAAATCTTACTAAAACCGGTCTGGTTCACAAATCTGACGAGAATAGCGTAAAACACTTACTGGGATTGAAATAATCCTGCTTTCTAATTAAAAGATTTAATAACAGAGTGTATGCACCAAAGAGTCTCCCCGAGAGAACGCTAGCATTCAAAATCAAAGTAACATTATGTCAAGATCAGTAAATCATGTTGCATCACGCAACAGACGAAAAAAAGTTTTAAAACAAACCAGAGGTTACTGGGGCGCACGCAAAAATGTGTGGACCGTAGCTAAAAACACGTGGGAAAAAGGTCTTACCTATGCCTATCGTGACCGCAAAAACAAAAAACGTAACTTCCGTTCATTGTGGATACAGCGTATCAATGCTGCTGCACGTAGTAACGGAACAACTTATTCACGCCTGATGGGTGCTCTGCACAAAAATGGTGTAGATATCAACCGTAAGGTTCTTGCCGACCTGGCAATGAATCACCCCGAAGCTTTCAAAGCAATTGTGGATAAGGTAAAATAGAAATATTCCTGATAAGGTTATAGAAAAGGGAGTGCCGTTGAGGTTACTCCCTTTTTTGTTTTTATATCATGGCATCTCTTGAATGAGAACACAATATTTGTGCGTAATTTGAGTTTATTGTATAAAGAATCCAAGTTGAAAACGGCACATATTAAATATATCATATTCTCTGTATTGGTGTTCTTACTGTTTTCTTGTAAAACAGCAAGCCTAAGTGACGCACGAAAACAGTTTTTGAGCGGTGAGTATTTTGCTGCATCAGAAACCTATCGTAATGTGTATCGCAACTTAAAGCCCGATCAGCGGGCAATGCGAGGAGTTGTCTCTTTTGAGATGGCTGAGGCTTATAGAAAACTAAATATGCCGGTGCGTGCATCCAACTCGTATGCGAATGCCATCCGATATAACTATCCTGATACGTTGATGCACCTGCGTTATGCACAGATGTTGCACCGTGAAGGGAAATACAAAGATGCTCTTGATGCCTATGAGTATTTTTTGGAATCAGACTCTGCCAACTATATGGCGCAGGCGGGAGTGGCAGGTGTTATGCTTGCGGAAGAATTGAGAAACAACCCTACACGTCATCAGGTCTACTCTATGGCCATCTTCAATTCCAACCGTAGTGAGTTTTCCCCGATGCTTGCCAAAGATGACAGTGAACTCTATTTCACTTCCTCGCGCAGTGCTGTCAGCAAAGATTCAGTGAGCGATATAACCGGCATGAAAGACAATGACCTGTTTTTGTCTGTGAAAAATGATAAGGGTGAATGGCAGCGACCTCAAAAAGTAGCATCAGAAATAAATACCAAATTTGATGAGGGAACCCCCTCAATATCATCAGATGGACGATTGTTGTATTATACTTTTTCCCCTGTTTTGTATGACCGACCGTCAAATCCCAAAATATACTTTTCGCAGCGTGGTGCAGAAAGCTGGAATGCCGGTACTGAACTAACAATTGTGGAAAGCGACTCGCTGTCACTATTTGTTCATCCATCTATATCGCCTTCGGGAGACTGGCTATACTTTGTGTCGGATATGCCGGGAGGATATGGCGGCAGAGATATATGGAGAGCAGCCATGAGAGGCGGCAAAGCACTTTATTACGAAAATATGGGTCCCGACATAAATACTCCCGGCGATGAGATGTTCCCTTATGCGGCGAGTGACAGTATAATCTATTTCTCGTCAGACGGACTACCCGGCATGGGTGGACTTGATTTGTTTGAGGCACGATTGGCACCAAGCGGTTTACACTGGCAGGTTAAGAATATGGGATACCCTGTTAATTCATCAATGGATGATTTTGGAATAACCTTTGAGAGCAACGGCAGGAATGGCTTCTATAGCTCAAACAGAGGTGATATGCGCGGGCGCGACCATATATACCGATTTGAATATCCCGAAACTGTGGTGCAGATTGAAGGTTTTGTGATAGATCAGGATGAAAACTTTATTCCCAACGCCAAAATAGACCTTATTGGCAGTGACGGTGTCCAGCAGGAATTGATAGTCAACAAGCAGGGCACCTATCGTTTCATCCCCAAACAAGGACAAAGATATGTGCTGATGGCACATGCTGAAGGGTTTCTCAATCAGAGAAAGGCGACCGAAATATCTACTGAGGAAAAGGACTCAACATATTATATAGACTTCAAGCTTATACCCTACAACATCCCTGTTGTGCTCGACAATATATTCTATGATTTTGACCGTGCCACGCTCCGTGATGAGTCAAAAGCGGAATTAGACAGTCTGGTTAATATGCTTAACGAATATCCCGATATCGTTATTGAACTTTCTGCCCACACCGACAGAAAAGGCAGCGATGAGTATAATCAAAACCTGTCGCAGCGCCGTGCACAATCGGTAATAGATTATCTTGTTGAAAGCGGAATACAGAAAAAGCGGCTGCAGGCAGTGGGTTACGGTAAGCTCAATCCAAAGGTTGTTACCCGCATAATGGCTGAAGAGTATGAGTTTTTACATGAGGGAGATATCCTTGACGAAGAGTTTATTGACAGCCTGTTACCCGAAGAGCAGGATGTGGCGGATCAAATTAATCGTCGTACTGAGTTTAAAGTAATTGATCCAACTTTTGGACTAAACTGAAAAACAAAACCCAGACGTTTGATGTTCTTTTTTTTCTTATATTTGTAGAAACGAAATTCATTAACGAAATGGCTTATATAGACTATTACAAAACACTGGGAGTAAGTAAGACAGCAACTGCCGATGATATTAAAAAAGCATATAGGCAGAAAGCAAGAAAACTACACCCTGACTTGAACCCAAATGATGCCGAGGCACAAAAGAAATTTCAGGAACTAAATGAAGCCAATGAAGTTTTGAGCGATCCCGACAAGCGCGCCAAGTATGACAAATATGGTGAGAACTGGAAGCATGGCGAAGAGTATGAAAAAGCACAGCAACAGTATCAGCAACAACAGCAATGGGGCGCAGGACAGGGAGGCGGCACATTCTATACTCAGGGAGACTTTACGGACGAAGATTTTTCCGACTTTTTCCACTCTATGTTTGGCAGCGGATTTAGTCAGCGGGGCGGCTCGTCGCGCAAGTATAAAGGAGGTGACTATCAGGCTGAGCTTCACCTGGGGCTTCGTCAGGCAATGCACACCCATCAGCAAACGCTGGCAGTTGACGGCAAGCAAATTCGTATCACTATCCCTGCGGGTGTAGCCGACAAACAGAAGATTAAGTTGTCGGGTTACGGACAGCCGGGTGTTAATGGCGGTCCCAGTGGTGATTTGTATATCACTATCCATGTTCAGGACGACCCACAGTTTAAGCGTTTGAACAATGATTTGTATACCACAGCCGAGGTGGATTTATACACCGCAGTGCTAGGTGGCGAAGCAACAATTAACACTCTTGATGGTCAGGTGAAAATGAAAGTACAACCGGGAACTCAACCCGAATCCAAACTAAGACTTAAAGGAAAAGGTTTTCCTGTTTACAAAAAAGAGGGACACTTTGGCGATCTTATAGTAACGCTTCGCGTTGCTGTTCCCACCAAGCTAACGCAACGGGAGAAGGAACTGTTTGTTGAACTATCAAAACTGAAATAACCATGAACGAAAAAAGAATATTATATAGCGAATGTGTTAGAATATATCAGGTGAAGGAGTCGTTTATAGATTCGCTTGGCGAGCTGGGACTAGTCAGGATAGCACAAATGGAAAGCGAACGATACGTTGAGTATGAGGATATAGATGACCTGGAACAGTTTGTACGCTGGCACAACGATATGGATATCAATCCAGAAGGTATTGAGGCGCTTTACTATGTTCTGGGAAGGGTCAGAGAGTTGCAGTCCGAGATTGAATATCTGCGAAGAGAGCTGAAACTATATAAGTCGCTGTGATGATTATGTGAAACGAGCATAATGATTCTTCTCACTCAGAGATATAGTCGTTTGCAAAGCAATGCGATACGTTCGAAAATAAATTATACTAATCTTATGAAACGAATACTTCTATTTGTGATTTTGCTTGTTACCATTGGCAATGTAGCCACCGCACAAGAGCTTAAAGCCCGCGTCACGGTTAATGCTTCCAAAGTGCAGGCCAGCAAACAGCTGTTTGCATCGCTCGAAGAGCAACTGAACAGCTTTATAAATGATCGTCGCTGGAGTGATTTAAGCTTTAGGGAAAATGAAAAGATAGAATGTTCCTTTACAATTATCGTAAATGAGGCAGTAAGCTCATCATCATTCAAAGGAGAGCTTATGATACAGTCGCGACGTCCTGTCTTCAATGCATCCTACAGCACGCCGTTACTTAATTACAGAGACGCTGATTTCTCATTTGATTATACAGAATATCAACCTTTGGAATTTAACTCAAATAATCTGACAGATAACCTCACAGCAACAATAGCTTTTTATATAAACTTTATTCTCGGTCTCGACTTCGATTCTATGTCGCCAATGGGCGGTACTCCCTTTTTCAGGCAAATGATGACAATCGCCTCAGGCGCACAATCGCAAGGGTGGGGTGGATGGGAGTATTCATCAACTGCCCGCAATCGGTACACACTTGCCGACATATTTAACAACACAGCCTTTGAAGCATATAGAGAAATGTGGTACACATATCACAGAAAAGGCTTGGATGAAATGTCGGAAAATGTTGAAAAAAGCCGAGAAAATGTTTTAACTTCGCTTGCTGTAATTTCTGCACTTCACAGTCAGCGCCCCGGCTCATTGCTATTGCCGTTTTTTGGAGAAGCCAAGCTGGACGAACTGATTAGAATACTGAGTGATGCAGACAGGGATACCAAACGAGAAGGCTATGAAACACTTCGCAAGGTATATCCTTCCCGATCGGCAGAAATTGACAGGCTGAAATAATAAAACAAACAAGTTTATATGCTCAAGACGCTTGAAATACAAAACTATGCACTGATAGATTCGCTTCGCATTGATTTCGACAAAGGTTTTTCTGTAATTACAGGCGAAACAGGTGCCGGTAAGTCTATTATACTTGGCGCACTTTCGCTTATATTGGGACAGCGGGCTGAGAGTCGCTTCATCAAACATAATGAGGAAAAGTGTACAATTGAGGGAGTATTTGATATCTCCCGCTACAAACTTCAACCCTTTTTCGAAGAACTTGATTGGGAATATCACCCCGAAGAGTGTATCCTTAGGCGAGAGATATGGGCCAACGGAAAATCCAGGGCATTCGTTAATGATTCTCCCGTATATATAAACGACCTGAAATCGCTGGGCGAAAAACTTATAGATGTACATTCGCAACATCAGAACCTGGCGCTCAATGACAACTACTATCAGCTAAATGTGCTGGATGTACTTTCGCAATCAAAAGTGGAGAAAGAAAGTTTCAGAAAAGCTTATAAGCACTACAGAGAAATAGACAAGCAACTTAAAGAATACCTTGAAATTGCACGAAAGAATAAGGAAGAACAGGACTACCTGCAGTTTCAGCTCGACTCCCTTGTGGAGGCTAACTTGCAGAGCGGCGAACAGGAGGAACTTGAGTCCGACCTGGAAACCATCACCCATGCTGAGGATATTAAATCATCGCTTTATCAGGTTGTGGAATACTTTTCAGGAGACAGCAGCTCGGTGGAGAGTGTGCTCAAATCAGCGATGGAGCAACTGCGAAGCATAGAGAAAGTATTCCCCGAAGCTGAAGAGCTTGCGGGTCGTGTCGAATCTGCATATCTGGACATGAAGGATGTGAGGGTGGAGGCTGAATCTCGATTTGAAAGCATTGAGTTTAACCCCGAACAGCAGCAAATTATCGAAGAGCGACTGAGCATGATATATGAGTTGCAGAAGAAACACTCTGTGCAGACTGTTGATGAATTGATCGTTATTCGCAACGATATTGATGAGAAGCTTCAGAATATCACATCGCTTGATGAAAAGATAGAGGAGTTGCAGGCAGAGTTAGACAAGTCACATAAACTGATGCTCGCCGAAGCCAATAAGCTGACCGACAAGAGGAAGTCAGTTATCTCAAAGCTTGAGAAAGAACTTAAGCAGATGCTCAACTATCTTGGTATGCCTAACGCGCAATTTGTATGCAGCGTGACAACCAAGGCTTCGCCCGACATAAACGGGCAAGACCATGTTGAGTTCTTGTTTTCTGCCAATAAAAACCGACCGGTACAACCGGTGGCACAAGTCGCCTCCGGCGGTGAGATTTCGCGACTTATGTTGAGTCTCAAATCAATGATGGCAGGCGCAACCGCCCTGCCCACCATCATCTTTGATGAGATTGATACAGGGACCTCGGGTGAAATAGCAGACAAAATGGGAGATATCATGTGGCGCATGGGCAACAATATGCAGGTGCTCACCATATCACACCTTCCGCAGATTGCCGCAAAGGGAGCTGCGCATTTCCATGTTTACAAACAAGATACTGCCAACAGCTCTGCAACATATATGAAACAGCTAACCAAAGAGGAGCGTGTGGACGAAATAGCCCGCATGCTTAGCGGAGCTGAAACTACCGAACAGGCTATTGCCAATGCCAAAGTGATGTTGGCTGGAAAAATATAAAATATAAAACAATGAGAGATAAAGATATGATTTTTGGTATTCGTGCCGTAATAGAAGCTATTGAAGCCGGTAAGGATATTGATAAAGTGATTGTGAAGCGTGATTTGCAAGGCGAACTGTTTAAAGAACTTCAGGATGTAATTCGCATATATGATATTCCCATGCAGCGAGTTCCCATCGAACGTATCAATCGCATCACACGCAAAAACCATCAGGGTGTTATTGCCTTTACAGCCGCAGTCACATACCAAAAGATTGAAGACATCATCCCCATGCTTTACGAAGAGGGTAAAACCCCTTTCATTGTAGTATTGGACGGGATAACCGATGTCAGAAACTTTGGTGCCATTGGCCGCACATGCGAAGTGGCAGGAGTTGATGCGATTGTTATTCCCGCCCGTGGCAGTGTGTCGGTGAATGCCGATGCCATTAAAACGTCGGCAGGTGCATTGCATTCTATTCCCGTTTGTAGGGAGAATAGTCTCAAAGATGCAATCAATTTCCTTAAGAATAGCGGAGTGAAAATAGTTGCCGCCAGCGAAAAGGCCGTAATCAATTATACAGAGTCAGAGTTAAACGTACCTGTAGCCATCGTGATGGGTGCCGAGGACGAAGGCGTTTCCAACGAGATCATACGTATTTGTGATGATTTGGTAAAGATTCCTCAGTTTGGTACTATTCAGTCGCTCAATGTGTCGGTTGCCTGCGGGGTGATGATTTATGAAGTAATCAGACAACGCTTAAACAGCGACAATTAATTCCTCCTCTTAGCAAAAAGAATATACAAACATTATGTGTCGAAACGACTAGTAATCATGATATCATTTGAACCCATGATTTCTGCAATTCACATACATCAAAATAAAATCTTATGAAAAAAGTAATTTCAACAAAGAATGCCCCTGCGGCAATAGGTCCATACAGTCAGGCTGTAGAAGTAAACGGAATGATCTTTGTGTCGGGACAGATTCCTATTGATCCGGAAACAGGTAAATTTGTTGAAGGTGGCGCAAAGGAACAAACAGAGCAGATATTTAAGAATATCCGTGCTATCCTTGCCGAAGCAGGACTAACTACCGACAATATTGTGAAGACAACTGTATTTCTGGACGACATGTCCCTGTTTGCAGATATGAACGAAGTTTATGGCAAACAGTTCAGCGGTACTTTTCCTGCTCGTTCGGCAGTAGCAGCCAAAGCACTTCCACTAAACACCTTGGTGGAAATAGAAGTTATTGCTGTTCGTCCTTTATTGGCCTAATCTTCTACAGTTACGGGAAGGTTTTCATCATCTTCGTCCTCCACGGGGTCTTTGCTGACCAGGAGGGCGCTAATTTCCCACAACATATATATGGGGATAGTTACCACAAAGAGCGAGAACGGGTCTCCCGAAGGTGTGATTAGTGCAGCAAGCACCATTGATGCCACAACTGCATGTCGGCGATATGTTTTGAAGAAAGAGCGATATATAAGCCCCAGGCTGGACAGCAGCCAAAACACCAAAGGCAATTCAAACACGATTCCCATAATTAGAATCAGCGTATAAAAGTTGCTCATATATGAGTCGAGTGAAATACTGTTCTCGATGGCATCGCTCAGCTCAAAAGTTATCAGGAATCGGAAGATAAGTGGGAATACGATAAAGTATCCAACCAAACAACCTATCAGGAACATAAATCCGCCAAATCCAAAAGCTTTCTTCACTCCCTTAGCCTCATTTATATATAGTGCAGGGCTTATGAATTTCCACACCTCATACAGAATATAAGGTATACCCAAAAGCAGGCCAAATGCAAATGACGACGATATATAGGTCATAAACTGAGTCGTCATGTTGATATTAAGCAGTTTGATGTCAAAAGCATCAGCAGAGAAGTCAGGCAGAAATGGTAATACCTCTCCGGCTTTCTCAAACCATCGATAAGTGATAAAGTCTGATGAACGGGGTGCTAATATTATGGAGTCAAAAATGTAAGGGATTACTATAAAGCCAATAATGGACAATACCAGCAAAGCAATAATAATACGTATCAAAGTCCACCTGAACTCTTCCAGGTGATCCCAAAATGACATCTCTTTTTCCTTCATGTAGCGCAGTTTATTGGAGTTTCATAAGAAAATAAATCCACTCTTCATGTTTGGAAAAATGGATTTATTTAGAGAGTAGAATTAATAACTATGTTGTTTAGTTATTATTAATTTTTTTAATTGGAGTCTTTCTTGTCGTTTGGATCGGCTTTGATTTCCTCTTCAATGTCATTCAGACCTTTCTTGAAACTGTTGATGCCTTTTCCCAATCCCTTCATGAACTCAGGAATTTTCTTGCCACCAAACAGAATCAAAATTGCCAAAATGATAATAGGTATTTCCCAGCCGTTTAAGTTGATAAGTAATGGATTCATTTTTTTTCCTTTTCTTTTGTTTAGTTGTACATTATAATGACTGTCACAAAAGTAAAACTAATTATATTGTAATGCAATTTTATTGATATAAAGTTTGGAAAAAAAGCAGAAGGTATAGCGGCCAATAGTAAATACAAAATGTTAAGTTTCAGAAAAAAGAACATTCAACATCCTATTTGTTTTATTTTTGTGTGTTAAAGATTAGAAACAGAATTATCAATGAACAAAATTTACTTTTTGTTTGTCCTTCTACTCACATTTGTAGTTTCGCCCTCATTTAGCCAGCCGCCTTCGGTTGAGGTGAGGGCTGTGTGGCTTACCACCAACTACGGTCTCGACTGGCCTCGCAACCGACTGAGCCACGAGCAGCAAAAGAAAGAACTTATATCAATATTGGATAATCTGAAGAAGTGGAACTTCAATACTGTTCTCTTTCAGGTAAGGGCGCGGGGCGAGGTGCTTTATGATTCCAAAATTGAGCCAATGTCATCACTTATTGTTGGCAACCCCGGCAGCAAAGAGAAGTTTGATCCACTTGCCTTTGTCATAGAAGAGTGTCACCAGCGCGGACTCGAATGTCATGCGTGGGTCGTTACCTATCCGTTGGGAGGCGATAAGCATGTCAGAAGTCTGGGTCGGAGTTCAGTCACAAAAACCAATCCCAATATTGTGAAAAAATTTGGGAACGAGTGGTATCTGGATCCAGGTAATCCGCGCACCGACGACTATCTGCTTTCGATAGTAAAAGAGATAGTGACCAACTATGACGTTGACGGTATTCATTTCGATTATATTCGTTATCCCGACAACAGAGGGCGATTTCCCGATGATGACACTTTTAAGAAACATGGCAAGGGAATGAAACGCGATGATTGGCGCAGAGACAATATCACCCGTTTCGTCACCAAAACCTACGATTGGGTGAAAAGCGAAAAGCCGTGGGTTACAGTCAGCAGCTCACCACTGGGGCGCTATCGCGCTCTTGGCAGAAACGGAAATGGCTGGACCGCCTACGAAACCGTTTATCAGGATGCGGGAAAGTGGATGCAACTTGGTAAGCATGATGCCCTTTTCCCGATGATGTACTACAAAGAGCATCTCTTCTATCCCTTTGTTGACGATTGGATAGAAAACGGCAACAACCGCATACTTGTGCCGGGCCTGGGACCCTATCAGATGATTGAACTAGGCTGGAGCAAGCAGGATATTATCAATCAGGTTGACTATGTGCGCAAGAAGCCAATTCATGGTCAGGCCTATTTCAGGGCAGACAATCTGCTCTCGAACACCAAAGAGATAATGAACTCTTTGAGTGAGTATTATCAATTTCCTGCCAAACTTCCCGCACTCACCTGGCTTTCGGACGAAAAGCCAACTGAAGCAATAGACCTTCGTGCCGAAAAACAGGACGATGGAATTTTTACGCTTAAATGGGATGAGCCAAAAGAGAGCAACGGCAACAGAGTAACATACAATGTTTACAGAAGTGAGAATGAGGAGCTTGACATCAATGACGGTCAAAACCTGATTGCCGTGGGACTTAGGGATGCACATTATGAGTATATTCCCGAAGTAAACGATAAGGCATATTATTACTATGTAACGGTTTCCGATGCATATCGAAATGAAAGCAATATATGCTATCCTGCTTTCTTTTTTCATTCAGAACTTGAGAAATAAACTAAGTGCTACCTCATAGCTGTTGCTCATAACGGTTTGAACTTGTGGTAGTCGGGTGAAAAATGTTAATGAAAGAGCTGTCGGGATAATCTTATAATTGTATGTTAGGAGAAAACGAAAAAAAGAATTAATTTTGTTGAAATGGACAACAGTGATGAATTGAAAGAGCAGGTAAAAGCAAAATTTGAGGAGTATTTGTCGGTGCACAAACATCGTAAAACCCCCGAACGCTTTGCTATACTTGACCTAATATACAGCACCAAAGGGCACTTCGATATGGACTCTCTATACAAGTCCATGGATGATGTGAACTTTCGGGTTAGCCGTGCCACACTCTACAACACTATGGAGCTGTTGCTTGATTGTGGTTTGGTTGTAAAACATCAGTTCGGGGGCAATATATCAAAATATGAGCGTGCCGAAGGAAATGAGAATCACGACCATATAATTTGTACAAGTTGCGGCAAAGTATGGGAGTCACAAAATGGTGACTTGTTTACACAAGGCATGAAACGCAAAATCAAGAAGTTCACCGTCAGCTACTACAGCATGTATATATACGGAATCTGCAGCAAGTGCAGCCATGCCAAGCGGGTAGCATTGAGCAGAATCAGACGTGAAAGTGATAAGAAAAAATAATAGCAATTGTGTTTCCTAATTAAAAACAACAAACACAACAATCAAACAATAATAATGAAAGTAGATGTTATTTTAGGCCTCCAGTGGGGCGACGAAGGTAAAGGGAAGATTGTGGATGTGCTCACACCTCAATATGATGTTGTGGCACGATTTCAGGGCGGTCCAAACGCAGGCCACACTCTCGAGTTTGAAAATCAGAAATATGTACTGAGATCAATTCCTTCAGGAATTTTCCAGGTAGGGAAAATTAATATCATCGGAAACGGTGTAGTACTCGATCCCGCAATGTTCAAAGCAGAAATAGATGCTCTTGAAGCATCAGGTCATCTGTTGACCGACCGTTTGTTTATTTCCAAAAAGGCACATCTTATCCTGCCCACACATCGTTTGCTCGATGCTGCAATGGAGCAGGCAAAAGGTGATGACAAAATCGGAACCACAGGCAAGGGCATCGGTCCAACCTATACAGACAAAATCAGCAGAAACGGACTTCGTGTAGGTGATTTGCTGCACAACTTTGCCGAGAAATATGAGGCAGCAACAGCTCGCCACATCGAGATGCTTGAGCAATATGACTTTGAGTATGACCTGAAAGAAGAAGAAAAAACATGGTTCGAGGGAGTAAAGAAGCTGAAAGAGTTCCGCCTAATCGATTCCGAAACTTTTATAAACAATCTTATAAAAGAAGATGGATCAGTATTGGCCGAAGGTGCACAGGGTTCATTGCTTGATATCGACTTTGGTTCTTACCCTTTTGTTACCTCTTCCAACACTATTTGTGCCGGTGCATGCACAGGCCTTGGCGTAGCCCCCAACAAGATTGGCGAAGTGTATGGTATCTTCAAGGCATACTGCACCAGAGTAGGCAGCGGTCCTTTCCCCACAGAGTTGTTCGACGAGAAGGGTAGAAAGATGGCCGAGATTGGTCGCGAGTTTGGCTCTGTTACAGGTCGCCCCCGTCGCTGCGGATGGATTGACCTTGTTGCGCTTCGCTACACTATTATGATTAACGGTGTCACCAAACTGGTGATGATGAAGAGTGACGTGCTCGACACCTTCGACACCATAAAGGCAGCTGTTGCCTACAAAGTAGAAGGCGAAGAAGTTGATACTTTCCCGTTCGACATCTCAGAAGATATCGAACCAATATATGTTGATATCCCCGGCTGGAAAACCGATATGACACAAGTGCAGTCAGAAAATGAATTCCCCGAAGAGTTCAACCACTACATCTCATTCCTCGAAGAGGAGCTTGGTGTACCTATAGCTATTGTGTCGGTGGGTCCAAACAGGGCACAAACCATCGTACGATAAAATAAATGAAACAACAAGATACTCTTTTTCAAAAAAACTTACGTAATCTATTGCTCGACCAGATTGCAACCGATCAGTCAATCTCAGCACATGTGATTGATGCAATGCGGGAAGTGCCAAGACAGTTTTTTGTTGAAGACTATCAGCAGGAAGAAGCCTACGAAGACAAACCGCTGCCAATAGAAGGCGGACAAACCATATCGCAAACAACTACGGTTGCTATTCAGACCAATCTGCTGAATGTAAAGAAGGGCGACAAGGTGCTGGAGATTGGGAGCGGAAGCGGCTATCAGGCGGCAATACTTCATCAGATGGGATGCAAGGTGTACAGCATAGAGCGACTGGAGCGATTGCACAACCTTGCCAAAAAGAATCTGACAAAAATTGGATTCGAAAAAGATATCGTGTTGATTCATGGAGACGGTTTTGAGGGGCTTCCCGACTTTGCGCCATTTGACGGAATTGTAGTAACCTGCGGAGCTGCTCAAATGCCCGAAAAGCTAAAGGAACAACTCTCCATAGGCGGAAGGCTGGTTGTGCCCGTGGGCAAAGATATGCAGGAGATGATGGTTGTTGAAATGATAGACGAGAACATATTTGAAACAACAAATGCCGGGTTTTTCAAATTTGTGCCCATGATTAAAGGTACAGGATATTAGAATTATGACTTATTGTCATTGACAATTTATATAACTAAACTGTTTGGCATAGGTTTTGCCTTATAACTTTCATACGTTGGATAACCAACATGACATCGAACAAATAAAAAATAAACTATTATGACATTAGCTTGGATACTATTAATCGTTATCGGAATCTTAGGATTTGTTGTGCAGGGTATGCTGCAAAGCAGATTTAAGAAATACTCCCGTATTGCCATCCGTAATGGTATGACAGGTCGCGACGTGGCAGAGAAGATGCTGCACGATAACGGAATCTACGATGTACAGATTTTATCGGTACCCGGACAGCTCACCGACCACTACAACCCAACCAACAAAACCATCAACCTGAGTGAACCGGTATATGGAAGCAACAGTGTGGCAGCCGCCGCCGTGGCAGCTCACGAAACAGGACACGCCCTGCAACATGCATTCGGCTACGCTCCGCTCAAGATGCGTTCGGCACTGGTGCCCGTTGTAAGTGCTTCATCGCGCTGGGTAACATGGATACTTCTTGCAGGTATCTTTACAGTCAATCTGTTCCCCGGCCTTCTGTGGTTCGGTATTGCCTTGTTTGCAATGACCACCCTGTTTAGTTTTGTCACCCTGCCCGTTGAGGTAAATGCTTCGGCACGTGCCCTCAAGTGGCTCAGCAGTGCAGGTGTCACAGATGTAAGCAATCATCGCGAAGCAACAGACGCTCTTCGCTGGGCAGGTTACACCTACGTGGTAGCTGCACTCAGCTCATTGGCCACACTTGTTTATTACATCATGATTGCAATGAGTGGCAGCAGAAGATAACAGGCTGACATACTTTAGATAATATAGATGACAGAAGCTGTCTCAGATTTTTACTGAGGCAGCTTTTTTTTGTGCCGATTATAGTGATAAAAACCTTTGTTGTAGTTAACAACTAAGAAATGCAGTTCGACAACTGTTATTTATAGTTATGTTTACATTGTTTGTAGTTGATGTCTCATTTCTTTGATTATATTTGCATCATAAACATTATAAAACCCTGTGCCGTATGAAGAAGTTAACAGAAAAGGAAGAAGAGGTAATGCAATATCTTTGGGACAACGGACCTATGTTTGTAAAAGAAATCCGTGAACTATATCCCGAACCGCAACCTCACTACAACACCGTATCAACAGTGATACGCATCCTTGAAGAAAAAGGATTTGTAGATCACAAAACCTATGGAGCCACCCACCAGTACTTTGCCAAGGTAAGTTACGAAGAGTACAAAGGCAAAGCGCTGAAAAATGTGGTCAACCGATTTTTTGACAACTCCTACACCAAAGTAGTGTCAACCCTGATAAAAGAGGAGGAGTTATCTCTCGAAGAACTCAAGCAGCTGATTGAGACTATTGAAAAAGGAAAATAACCGATAAACACACCCCGAACAATGGAAGCATTTGCCATTTATCTAATCAAAGCGACTGCCTGCCTCACCATTTTCGCTGTTCTTTTCAGGTTGCTGCTGCTGCGCGAAACATTTTTCCGATTCACACGCATCGTACTTCTGGCAGGTATGCTAATATGTTCGTTGCTGCCACTAATCAAAATCAGCACGGAGCAACCAAACATTATTCAGCAGTTCACCATCCACCTGGAAGAAGCTGTGGAAACAATGCAAGCGCAGATTGCAGTGCCAACAGCTGAAGCCGCTCATGAACTGACGGAAGCGACCGTCGAAACTCCCGCATTAATCAACTCTGCCAACAAATTCAACATCAACTGGTGGACAATCATCACCACTGTCTATCTGACAGGTGTGGGACTGATGCTGCTGCGCCTGATAATCTCACTGGTGCGCTTGCGACAACTGCTAAGAAGCAACACTGTTATCACGGACAACGGATACCGCCTTGTCATTACCCCCGACGAAGTGATGCCCTTTAGCTTCTTCCGCTATATCGTTTTGTCCGAAAAAGATTATCGCGACAATCCCGATGCTATCATTCTGCACGAGCAGATGCACATGCGCAAACTGCACAACATCGATGTCATCCTGTCGGAAATTGTGCTCACACTACATTGGTTCAATCCCATGGTGTGGATGCTAAGCCGCGACCTTCGCGAGATACACGAATATGAAGCCGACAGTGCCGTACTGGCCGAAGGCATTGCACCACAGCAATACCAGCTGCTGCTGGTTAAGAAAGCAGTAGGCGACAAACGATTTGCTGCCGTGGTAAACAACTTCAACCAATCAAAAATTAAAAACCGAATTACTATGATGCTCAAAACCCAATCCACCCCGTGGGCACGGCTCAAAGCCCTGTTTATCGTGCCCCTTGCGGCCCTGGCACTACTTGCTTTTTCCGGCATCGATCAGGTTGTTCCTGAGAACCCTAAAGATGTGCTGGAAAAAGAAGCCGCCGAGCAAAGAAAGATCGATTATCTATCCTACATGAATCACAACAACCCCAACAGTGTTGGATATATCTATGTTGACCTCAGCGAAAACATTCACGTGATGCACAGAGTAGATGAAAGCTACGCTACCCTCAATAGCTTCAAGATGAATGACGATGTGCTCCTGCGAAAAATATTTCGCACCGCCTATGACCAAGCATTGACCAACAAAGAATCCACCCTCTCCTTCGTGATAGGTGCTGAAGATGAAGTGAAAATGGAAGCGATTTCCTATATCAAAGAAAACCTGCGTAAGGCTTATGCAGAGTGGTCATCAACAACTCCCAACGATAACGAAACGGAAGGTGTGAAAAGTAAGATGCTGCTCTCCATTAAATTCATTCAGCTGAATGATGTCTATATCAGCACCGCCGATAAAATCAGCAAAAACCCACTTTTCTATTGGGAGGAAGTGCAACGTCCAAGCAAAAGATTACGAATGAATCCCAATGAGTTCATGACTGAAACAAATTATGGATATAACACAGTAGTTATTCTAATTAATTCCGAAAACAGATTGATGATAAAAGGTGAAAAGTCGGAAGCTGAATATCACACGCCCGAAAATCTAACAATCAAAGATGAATTTATAGATCATATGGCTCAGCAGATATCCAAGGTGATGGAAAACAATAGAACAAGACCTGTACACTTTTTGATGCAAGCAGATCCAGAGACATCCGTCGAATTTATACACCACACCCTCACCTACGCACTGCCCATGGCTTACGATAAAGCGATCAGTAACCAAGCTGACCTTCTCGAAGAATCATTGATTGAGATGAAACAACGCTACCCGTTGCTGCTGTCCTACTACACAGGTAAATTTGACCTGCCCGATGAGTGGCGCGAACATGGCAAATACTATTACGCCTGGTCAGAAAGTGAAGGAGAAACTAAATCATCCAATGCAATGATAGGCAGAGCCAATATGCCCATTGAAGGAGATGTAGTCTATCCATTGACCAACCCCGACAGACCCGGAGTAAGCATGGTGACGCTGGGCGCAGGAGTAACCCGCAACGACCTGCAAAATGTACTCAACCATATTCATGGACAACTCACCGATCGAGTGCTCTACCTCTTCAGGTCAGGCGATTAAGAGCATAAAATGATAAAACCACAACTGCCGGTAATCGATATTGTAAAACATCTGTTACCCCGTTGATGTTATAACAGATATAATAACAAGAACAAAGACGGAGATAACAATGAAAACAGTATTGATTACCGGCGGTTCCGGTTTGGTGGGACGCCGA
>CAYFUQ010000019.1:32683-33787 GCA_964346415.1 uncultured Proteiniphilum sp. | reverse complement strand
GAGATTATGTAGAACCTAAAACCAATTTGGTTACCACCTACATACTTTCTGACGACACACCCTTTGACTGGTGCAATCTCGATGGTAGTATCAAGAAAATTAGCAATATATCTCCGGCCGGCGGCATAGAAGATATAACCCTTGTTATGAACAGCGGTACAGGTGAATACACACTTACAGATATTTCAGGAGTCGGACACTCAGGTAAATACACTTTAAGCAAGGACGGTATTTATACATTCAATGAAGCCCTTCCTGAAATAGCTCTTTCAAGTGATGGACGAGCAGTGTTTAAGAGCAATACAGACAAAACCCTAAGCATCATGTCCTATGAAACCAGCGACCTTAATGGCGGACTAACCGATCTTTGGCTGGCAAGCAAGGAATATGACGACCAGGGTAATCTGTACCAGTACATGGGTTATCACTTTGTAGTTAAGACTGGTGGAGATGCTCCTAAATCATACAAAACAACTTTGAACTTCTTTGACGTCAACTGGGCTACTCTAGAAGCTGATCCCATATTTATATCAGGTGATGGTGATTATACATTAGAGATAAAAGGTTCAAACGACTCTCCATATGGAGTGTACCTTGACATGTACAAGATATTGAAAGACAATCCCAATATCGATATAGTCATAAAAGACATCAAGGTTGACGGAACAAGCATTGACTTTGATGACGAAATGATTGACAGGGTAGAAGGCGATGATCCAACTACTGCCCGTCGCTATATTCTCAATCCATGGGGAGCAAATGCCGACGATGCACCAAAGTATATGTTCAACTCCTCTTTGACAGTTACCATAACAGTAAAGATGGATACCGGCAACCCTTTCATTACCGAAGATGAGTAAATGAAACTGCTATTTATAATGATAACTAAAAACAAGATAATAGTATGAAAATAAAATATTTATCAGGTGTTCTTTTACTGGCAGCAAGCCTGTTCATCACTTCGTGTGATGCAGATGATGATTATGTCATCAGAACCGGTGAAATCATTTCTGAAGTCACTACAGGAGCTGCCAGTGTGACTGCTGTCTCAGCCGAAGTTACAGGTACGGTAAAAGACCTTTCCCTGGTTTCTTCAAGTTCTTA